>JAGQOG010000030.1 GCA_020427695.1 Phycisphaerales bacterium | reverse complement strand
GTGAGGGTTGATCGGCGCTACAACGAGCTCGCCTACTACGCCGTCGGGTTGTGCATCGCGGTGTTCTGCTATGGCATCGTCGAGTCCGCCGTCATCACCGGCGGCACCATCGTCGGGCTCCTCCTGCCATTCAGCATCGCGCTCGTCGATCGCATCTCCGAGTTCATCCGCGAGCACCAGGCCTGGGCCCTCGCCTACGACGACGGCTACGACGACGGATCAGGCGGCTGGGACCACGAGGGCCACGACGACGGCGACGACTCCTGGGATCACGAGCACAACGCGGACGACGAAGGCCACCACCACGGCGACCACGAGTCTCCCGGCTACCATGACGCCCGTTGGGAGACGCACGACTACGCCGAAGAAGGGTCCGTCGATGGCCACTGAGCTGCGCCGCGGGCTGATCCGCATCACCGCCAACTACTCCAGGCTCCTCTCGATGCTCGTCATCGGGATCATCTCCGTCCCCATCCTCCTCAAGGCCGTCGGCACCGAATGCTTCGGGCTCATCTCGCTCATCGTCGGCGCCACCGGCCTGGCGCTGATCATCAACGACACCGTCCGCACCAGCCTCACCTACGAGGTCGGACGCGCCCTCCACAGCGGCGACGACCAGGAGTTCCGCGAGATCTACGCAGCGGCCAACGTCGTCTGCCTCCTCGTCGCCGTCATCACGTCCGTCGTCTTCATGGGCTTCTACTTCGCGGCGCCCCTGTTCAAGATCGACGAATCGCTCCTCGATTCCGCGAGGCTGCTGATCCTCTACCAGATGGCGGACAACCTGTTCCGCACCATGACCGCGGCGCCCCGGCAGTTCATCATGATCACCGAGCGCTTCCTGGAGCAGAGCTTCTTCCAGGTGCTCCGCCGCGCCGCGATCCTCGTCGGCGCCGTCGCCGCCCTCGTGGTGTACAAGGGCGAGCACTACGAGAAGGCGCTTGTCCTCTTCGCCACCGTCCAGGTCGGCATGACCATGCTCGTCCAGCTCCTGTCCGTGCTCTGGGCCTTCTACATCGAACGCAAGTCGATCCCGAGGCTCCGGTCCTGCACCCGCCGGGCGCTCAAGCAGGTCGTCGGCACCGCCAAGTGGAACGCCGCCGCCGTCGGCGCCTCGTCAATCCAGATCCAGGTCGATCAGCTCCTGATGAACGTCTTCTTCGGGCTCTACGGCAACGCCATGTTCGGGATCGCCCAGCGGCTCGCCGGCTACATCCGCATGATCGTCAACGGCATGTCCATCGGCATCGACGCCGTCACCGTCCGCCTCAGCGCCGGGCAGGACTCCGGCGCGATGTCCATCAGGGAGTTCATGCTGCACTCGACCCGCCTCCACGCCGTCGCCCTGATGCCCGCGCTGTGCTACCTGCTGCTCTTCGCCGGACAGGTGCTGCACGTCTGGATCTCCCGGACCGTCGAGGACCCGGAGCGGTCCGTCCACACCGCCATGCTCCTCGTCTCCGTCCTCTTCTTCGGGATGGCCTCGCGGGCCATGTCCGACAACTGGACCTCCATCCTCTACGGCGCCGGGCATGTGCGGAAGTACGCCCCGCTCGTGATCATCGGATCCGTCCTCAACCCGATCCTGGCGGTGGCGCTCTACTTCACGCTGCCCGGGGGCTGGAACATCGTCAGCCCCGCCGCGGGGTTCACGATCTCCATGGTCGCCTTCCACTTCATCGGGATCCCGATCAAGGTCGCCCGGTGCTTCGAGATGCCGCTGCGCGAGGTCTTCAGCCCCATGCTCCGCCCGCTCGTGCTGGCGGTCGTCTGCCTGCCGGTCCCGCTGCTCTTCAGCGCCGCCGCCGGGCAATGGGGCGTGACGCGACTGTTCCTGTCGATGGCGGCCTACAGCCTCGTGTACACGACCCTGTGCGGTATGTTCGAGCTCCTCACGGACGAACGGCAGCGGATCATCACCGCCATCCGCCGGCGCCTGCCGATCCGCGCATGAGCCCGAGTCACCCGTCAGGACCATGAACCGAAGCTCCACCAGCAACGCCCGGGGCCTCAACGACGCCACGCTCCCGCCGCCGACGCGCCGGGGCCCGGCGCGCGTGCTCGGCATCAGCAGCGTCATCCTGGGCTTCCGCCGCTACGCCGAGCAGCTCGAGCACTGGACCGCAGACCGCGACGACATCGACGCCGTCCACATCCGCATCGCGATGCCCTTCGCCGTGCGCGCCGCCTCGGCCACCTGGCCCCTGCCCGGCGGCTGGGACCTGCACAGCTACCGCTACCTGCTGCTGAGCGATCTCGTCATCCGCCGCTGGTTCCACGGCGCCATCGACTGTAACCGCTTCGACGTCATCCACTGGATGACCCAGGGCAACGCAAAGTCCATGCTCCGCCTCGGCGCCCACCGACACCTCAGGCACGCCGTCAACATCGACGGGACCTCCGACCTCGACTGGAAGGAGTTCGGCTACCACCGCGCCGCACGCAGGCCGTTCCGGCGGGTCGAGCGGCGCATCTTCGAGCAATGCTCGCTCATCGCCTGCCGCAACGCGTGGGCTGCGCGTTCGGTCCACGAGGACTTCGGCATCCCGCAGCAGCGCGTCATGGTCGCGCGCAGCGGTATGCCGCTGACCATGCCGTCCAAGTGGGACGCGCCGCGCGAAACGCCATCCGACGGCGCCCTTCCGCGCATCGCCTTCGTGGGCAACACCTGGGCGCGCAAGGGGGGCGACCGCCTTCTCCGTGTCCACCAGGAGCGGTTCGCCGACCGGGCCGAGCTGCACTACTTCGGCAAGGGCCACGAGGAGGACCGCTCCGCCAGGAACGTCGTCTGGCACGGCTTCATCCCCCACGATGAGGTCGTCCGGCTGCTGCCCACGATGGACCTGGCCGTCTTCCCCACCAACGAGGACCAGCTCCCCCGCGCAGCGATCGAGTGCGCCGCGCTCGGCATCCCGCTCGTCGCCACGCGCCTGGCGGCGATCCCCGAGATCTGCGTCGATGGCAGGACCGGCATCCTCATCCCCCCGGGCGACGACGCGGCGATGGCCGCCGCGATCGACACGATGCTCGCCGACCCCGTCCTCCGCGAACGCTTCGGCCGGGCCGCACGCGAGCTCGTCGAATCGGAGTTCGACGCCTCAAAGACCTTCCCCGCGCTGCT
>JAGQOG010000405.1 GCA_020427695.1 Phycisphaerales bacterium | reverse complement strand
TCACTCCCGAATCGGCCCGGGCCCTCATGCACGAATGGGTCTCGAGCCCGTCCCTGCGCCACCACATGGAGTGCGTGGCGGCCTGCATGGGGGCCTACGCCGACGTGCTGGCGCCTGCCGAGCGCGATCGCTGGATCGTCTGCGGTCTCCTGCACGACTTCGACTACGAGCGGCATCCGTCGCGCGACGAGCATCCGTACCGGGGCGTCGCCCGTCTGCGCGACGGCGGTCATGTGGACGACGAGACGATCCAGGCCATCCTCGGGCACGCCGAGTACACCGGCACGCCGCGCACAACGCCCATGGCCAAGGTGCTCTTCGCCGTGGACGAGCTCGCGGGCTTCATCGTGGCGTGCGCCAAGGTTCGACCGGACGGGTTCGCGTCCCTGGCCCCGAAGTCGGTGCGGAAGCGGCTGAAGGAGAAGTCGTTTGCGGCCGCAGTAAACCGGGCGGACATCGCCCAGGGACTTGCCGAACTGCTTCCCGAACTGCATGCGGCGGGTGTGGCGACGGGGACGGACGAGGCGGCTGCCGCGGACGCCCACTACCAGCGCTGCATCGACGCCATCGCGAAGGTGAAGTGAACGAAGGATCCGGTCGGGGCGTTCATCCGCTGGTCGCACGCATCGCGTCGATGACCCATGACGGCGTCTCCGCCAGCGCGGCGCGGACGATCCGGCCACGGCTGTGGTAGTACCACGCGGTCAGCCCCGGCACGACCACGCCCACCACGGCCAGTCCTCCGTAGACGCCGTACGTGACGAGGTTGGCGATCTGTCCCACCATCTCGTCGATGCCGGCGTCGCCCGTGGACTGCTGGAGGCCGGCCAGCGCCGGGTCGCGCAGCGCGACGACCAGCGACCACGACGCGTACGCCACGATGAGGACGCCGAGGCCAAGCTGGTTGAAGGCAAGCCTCCTGGCGCCGCCGGCATCGAAGCGGCGTAGCTCGGCCCCGCCGCGCAACTCGTTCGCGCCGAGCACCGCCAGCGCGACGGCAATGGCCAACGACACGAAGTCGCCGAAGAGAACGCCGGTGAAGGTGAGGGCCGCGAAGACGACGAGCGTCCAGCCGCTCGCGGTGGCATAGCCGGCGGCACGGCGGACCTTGCGGGTGCGGCGCCGCCCCTCCGCGAGGAGCGCCAGGTGCTCGGGCGAGAGCGGGCCGGCAGCCGGGGCCGGTGGCGCGGCGGCCGCAGCAGTTGCCGAGCCGGCGGTCGGCCGTGCGGGATCGGACGAGTGGCGTTGAGAAGCGGCGGGGGCGATGACGGGATGATCTGCCAAGTGGGAAGCTCCGTGGTTGGCATCGACCGGGACGCGACGGCGGTTGTGCGGCGAATCGTAGAAATCGCGGCCGATAACGA
This sequence comes from Phycisphaerales bacterium, assembly GCA_020427695.1. Classification (GTDB taxonomy): domain Bacteria; phylum Planctomycetota; class Phycisphaerae; order Phycisphaerales; family SM1A02; genus JAGQOG01. The sequence continues at coordinate 1,533 of JAGQOG010000405.1, read as the reverse complement.
TACGGGCGCCATGCACGATGCGTTCGACCGCGCCTACGGTCGCGGGGGAAAGGGAACCCCACGGAGGAGAAGGACATGAACGTCATCCGATTCTGCATGGCCGTGGCGGCATACGCCGGGGCCACCATCGCGTTCGCCGGCGAGCAGTCGGCGCTCTACCTCATCGACTTCGAGGAGTACGCGGAGGAGACGCCGATCTCCACGCAGTACGCCGCCCTCGGCGTGGTCTTCTCCGTCGAGGGCGATCCGCGCAGCTTCCCGATCATCGCGATCGAGGGCGCGCCGAGGGTGGCCTTCAGCGGGGGTGGCAACGACTCGCCGATGTCCTCGCTGTCGGGGGGGCTGACCGATCCCCTGGTCAACGGGCAGTTCGACGAACCGGGCACGATCCGGATGGACTTCGATCCGCCAGTCACCAGCGTTCGCTTCTTCGTCATCGACATCGATGGCGGCGAGTCGTTCACGGCGACCGCCTCCAGCGGAGCGAACATCGTGGCGGCCGTGACGCGCAGCGCCGGCGATCCTGGCACCGGCAACGGCGTCTCCACCGAGTTCTTCCTCGAGGGCGACGAGATCACCTCGGTGGTGGTGGGCGATCCCGATTCGAACACCAACGGCTGGGCGATCGACTTTCTCACCTTCACCCGCCCGTGCGAGGGAGCGGCATGCGGGCCGGTCCTTCGCGTGGCACAGGAGTCCGCGCCGGGCGTCGGCGACTTCGACGATCACGTGCTGGCCGACCTGCTGGCATTTCCGTCGAGCGGCAACGCCGCGTCGTTCTACGCCTACGACGTTCCCGAGGGCGACTCGTGGAACGGACCGGCGCTGACGCCCGAAGCCGATCGGTCGCACCTCCTGCTCGCCACCACCAGCGAGGGAATCTCGCTCTTCATCGTGCACGATCGCGCGGTCCCGAACGATCCCGACGGAGGCAAGGCGGAGATGTCCTTCGAGGTGCTGGGAGACTTCAACGGTGCCGCCATCACCGTGAAGGACGACCCGGACGCGCTCAAGACCGCGTTCGGCTACGCGGGAGAGCCGGGCGATTCGCTGTTCCTCGCGGGCTGGGATTGGGGCACGTGCTGCACGGACGGTCTTGCGCTGAGCGGACTCGACACCGGCTCCAGTGTGATCGTGCAGTTCACCGAGGTCGATGGGAACCCGAACACGCCTCCCATTCAGGGGCTGTCGGAGTGGGTCGCGTACTCCTCCGACGGAACGCAGGTGCCGATGGCGCTCGAGATCGACCGGCGCGTGCGGATCGAGGTGATCGCGGGCGGGGGCACCTGTCCGGCCGACCTGAACGGCGACGGCCAAGTGGATGGCGCCGATCTCGGGATTCTCCTCGGCGCGTGGGGTCCGTGCGCCCTCTGTCCCGCCGACCTCAACACGAGTGGCAGCGTGGACGGCGCCGACCTCGGCGTGCTTCTCGGCGCCTGGGGTCCGTGCCCGGCGCGACGTTGAGTTTCCGATTTTCGGGTTCCACGGCCTTCCAGGCCGTGCCGCGCACCCGTCGTCTCTCCGCACGGCCTG
>JAGQOG010000404.1 GCA_020427695.1 Phycisphaerales bacterium | reverse complement strand
CGCCGCCCGAGAGGAACGCGCCGAGCGGCACATCGGACACCATGCGCAGTTGGACCGCATCGCCGAGAGCGGCCTCGAGGCGATCGACCGCCTCCCGCTCGTCGTCGATCGGCTGGGCGGCCGCGGCCGCCGCGACGCTCCGGGCATCCCACCATCGCCGCTGCTCGACCGCTCCGTCGTCGAGATGCACGATCGCGAGGTGTCCTGGCGCCAGCTTCCCGATGCCGGCGAAGATCGTCCAGGGGCACGGTACATAGAGGAACCGCAAGTACGCGGCCACGGCCCCTCGGTCGATTGTCCCTTCGAACCCGGGCACGACCGCCAACGCCCGGAGATCGCTCCCGAACGCGAAGACGCCCCGCTTGGCCGGTCCGATCCAGCCGTGGTAGAGCGGCTTGATCCCCAGTCGATCGCGGGCCAGCACGAGCCGATTCGTCTCGATGTCGAGCACCGCGAACGCAAACATGCCGACGAACCGGTCCAGCGCCTCCTCGACGCCCCAGCGCTCGAAGGCCGCCAGCACGACCGCCGTGTCGGAGCCGCCAACGACGCGGCCGCCCTCCGCCTCGAGTTCTTGGCGCAACGCCTGGAAGTTGTAGACCTCGCCGTTGTAGTCGATGCGATACCGGCCCGACGCGGAGACCATCGGTTGTCGGCCCTGCGGCGAGAGATCGACGATCGAAAGCCGGCGATGGGCCAGGCCCACGCGACGTTCCGAGTCGAAGAAGATCCCACGGTCGTCGGGACCGCGCCGGACCATCTGCGACTGCATCGACTCGAGCACCGCCGCCGGATCGGCAAGTCGTCCCGACGGGTCGAAGAATCCGGCAATGCCGCACATGGCGTGGATGGTAGCCGCGGCGAGGCGCATCCCATGCGGCGGTCCGCGCCGCCGAACGAATCCGCCGTATCATCGGCACCGCCGAACCGCGGATCGACGCACGATCCGGTCGTTCCCTCGTTCCGACGCGATGACCTCGACTCCTGCACCGCCTCCGCTCCGAAGTCGCTCCGCCTCGTCAGGCGGCGCAACCGCACCGCTGCTGGTGCTCTTGGCCGTCCTCGCCCCGCACCTCGCCGGTTGCGCTGTCAACCTCATGCCAACCCCCAACGTCGTCGCCCAGCGCGGCGTTGATGCGTTTGCGCAGGTGCCCGAATCGCGGTGCACGCCCTGCGCTCCAATCCTCTTCGCCACCGACCGGAACCGACTCGACGAGGACGCCCCGGTGCAGTGGTACGGCATCGAGCGTTCGACGTCGTTGGCCTACGGTCGATGCGCGGTCGAGTTCGGAACGGACCTCGACTGGAACAGCCTGGTCAAGTCCTCGGCCGCGAGCTTCCGGCCCGCGCCGCTGGGCCTCGGGATCAAGAGCGTCGAAGAGTCGGGCCGATTTCCGATCACGCCCGTGGCCATCGGGCTGAGCGAGGGACTGCCGGTGGTGTCGTCCGAGGCGGCGGCCGAGATCGACCTCGCGGAATCGCGCTTTGGCGCGATGCTCGCCGACGAGCTCTCGTGCGACGACTCGGGGCGCGTGCTCCTCTACGTGCACGGCTACAACAACACCTTCCGCGACGCATGCGTGGTGGCCGGACAGCTCTGGCACTTCCTCGGTCGCCGTGGCGTGGTGGTCGCCTACTCGTGGCCCGCGGGCATCGGCGGACTCCGCGGCTACACGCACGACCGCGAGTCGGGCGAGTTCACGATCGTCCACCTGAAGCAGCTGATCCGGGCCATCGCGGCTTGTCCGCAGGTGAAGCAGTTGGACATCCTGGCCCACAGCCGCGGCGCCGATGTCGCCACCACGGCCCTGCGGGAGCTCCACTTGGAGACGGCCGCGCAGTCCAGGTCCACCCGCACGACGCTCAAGCTCGGACATCTCGTCCTCGCGGCGCCGGATCTCGATGTTCAGATCGTGGGACAACGAATCGTCGGCGAGGGCCTGCATCTGGTGCCGAAGTCCTTCACGGTGTACTTCTCCGCCGACGACAACGCCATCGGCCTCGCGAACTGGCTCTTCCTCGGCGCCGTGCGCCTCGGCGGTCTTGCCCCCGGAACGCTCTCGCGCCAGATCCTGGAGGGCTTCCAGCGCTATTCGGACCGGATCACCTTCATCGACGTGCGGGTGCCGACGGGCTTCTTCGGACACAGCTACTTCTACGAGAGTCCCGCGGTCAGCTCCGACCTCGTGCTGCTTCTCGGCGAGGACCGCGAACCGGGCGCCGAACACGGCCGACCGCTCAAGCACGACGAGGTGGGGTTCTGGCTCATCGACGCCGACTATCCGGAGTTCGAAACCGCCGGCGTCAACGAAGCCGCGGCCGATTCCACGCGAACGTTCGAGGTCGAACCGCGATAGCGACCCGGCCGTGCCCGATCCGTGATCCCTCCGGGCCCAGACCCCCCGGGATCGGCCGGTCGATAGAATGGACCGCTCCGAACGATCGAAAGCACTGCTTTCGGGCTTCCATCGATCGACCCCGGTTCCGCCGGCGCCGCGTCGGAGCGGCGATAGCCCGGAACACCAAGCGAAAGGGACACCATCATGAATCGCTGCCTTTGGCTCGTGCCCGCCATCGTGGTCGCCGTTGCCGCCCAGGCCCTCGCCTATGTCCCCAAGCAGGACATCAAGGTGGAACGGGACGGTCTGACCAAGTTCAAGTTCTCCGGCAAGAACACGCGTGGCGAACTGAAGGTCGAGGTCAAGGACCAGAATCTCTTCCAAGGCTTCAAGGGCGAGGGAACGAACGGGACCGCCAAGGTCGAGTTCGAGATCCGATCCGCCGGTCTCGGCAAGGGCTGGAAGATCACCGGCAAGAACGGCGACGACCGGATCGAGATCCTGGCCAAGAAGAAGGACCTGCTCAGCGACGAGTGGGAGGTCACGGGCAAGGCCGGCTCGCGCGAGATCAAGGAGACGATCGACGGCACCTGGGACATCGACCCCGCCGTCGGCGCGGCGTTCATCGCGTTCGACTTTTGAGCAGCTCGCGGAGCTCCGGCGGGTTGGATGAACGTCCTACCCGCCGGCCGGCTCCCGGGTCGTCCCGGCCCGCCCGGTCCGCGCCTCGTCGATGATCCGCTCGATGAGGGGTTCGTTGTCCTTTCGCCAGAACGGCACGAACTTGCCGTTCACGAAGACGAACGGGATCGAACGAAGCCCGAGCGACTTGGCGGCGGCGCCGTCGGCGCGGATCGCCTCCGCGACTTGCGGGGACGACATCGCCGCGGCGAATGCTTCGGCGTCGAAACCCAACTCCGCCGCGGCTGCGGCGAGCGAGGTCGCGTCGAGCGTGTCCTGGTGGGCCATCATCCAGTCGTGCAGACGCCAGTAGGCGTCGTTGCCACCGAGCGCTCCCGCGGCCTCGGCGGCCTGGGCCGCCGCACACGCGTCGTCATGAAGCGTGCGGGCCGCGGACGGATTGCACGACCGGTTCACGGGATAGTGACGGAACGTGTAGCGGACATCCTCGGTCTGCTCCACGACCGCGCGCACACGGCGATCGAGTTCCGCCGTGTACGGTTCCTCGTAGTCGCCCCACACGACGACCTCCGCCACCCGCGACTCGCGCGACTCGGGTGATCCCGTCGGCCCCGCCCCGATCGCGTTGGGTGTCAGGTCGGCGGGGAGCGAGCGAACCGGCTGCTCGCGCCAGTCGCGCACCCGCTTCTCGAACGCCGGCGGAGGGTGGTCCGCCACCGCCGTCCGGGGCGGCGGGTGGGTCGCCGCCACCTGCTCGACCGCCCGGCGCAACGCGTCCGGTGCCATCCATCCGAGCAGCTCGACACCGTTGATGAAGATCATCGGGGTCTGCCAAAGGCCGAGCTCGACGGCCTCCTGCACGTCGGCCTGCACGCGGGCCAGGGTCTCCTCGGACTGCATCGTCCGGAGGAACGGTTCGACATCGAAACCCAGTTGGACCAGGCCGGCACGGATTTCGGCATCCGTGAACGCGCCTCGGCGCTGGAACAGCCAGTGGTGCATGCGCCAGAACCCGTCGTTGCCGCCGAGGATGCCGGCGGTCTCGGCCGCCCGTGCCGCCCAGCACGCGTTGGGATGCGGGTTCATGTTGGCGGCGCGGGCCGCGCTGTTGCAGTCGGTGCAGAACGGGAATTGCTTGGCGGAGAGCGAGACATCCGTGCGCTCCGCCAGGATCGCCTGCGCCTGGGTCTCGATGAGTCGGCAATCGGGACACTGGTAGTCGGAGATGATCACGATGCGGATGGGCGCCGCTTCGGGACCGATCCGGTAGCGCCCCGTGAACGGCGGGGCGGGCGGTGCGGACGGAGCTTCGACGACCGCGTTCGGCGGATCCGACGGCGCACCTGCGTTCTCCGTTGCGCCATCGGGCGCCGCGGGCGGTGCGACCATGTCGGCGATCGAACGCTTCAACTCCGCTTCGGAGACCTTCGTCCGCCGTTCCGCGGTGCTCGACTCGACGAGGGCCAACGCCATGGTGCTGCCGACGGCGATCGCGGCGAACGCAACTCCGGTCCCGCGCGATCGTGCCGGCCGCGCTGGTGTCGCCACGAGCACGCCCGCGAACAGCAGGTTCGCCACGTGCACCGCGAGGCAGTATCGGCAGAAGTAGCCACCGAAGACCATCGCCAGGACGAGGACGACGGACGCGAACGCGCCCAGGACGGCGAGAATGCGCAGCCATCGAGGCGCCGCACCCCGACCGGCGATCCAAGCGGCGCTCAGGGCGAGGAAGTAGGCGAGGCCGAGATGGGACGTCGGCCACGCGAGGATCGGCACCTTCCCCCACGCGCTGTTCGCGGCCCGGGCACAGTCGCTCCGGAAGCCGCAGCCCGGGAGCTCCAGCGATCCGAGGTGCTGGAGGACGAGCATGCCCGACGCGGCCGCCGCCGCGAGCAGGAGGACCAGTCCCAACCACCACGCAGCGCGAGAAACGGGCACCGGCGCCGCACCGGCGTCACGGATCGAATCACGCGATGAACCCGATCGTCGAGGCACGTCGCCCATGGTAGACGGATGGCCGGGACATCACCGCCGGGTGTTCAGGCCATCTTGGCCGTGACGAACGTGCAGTGCGTCGCCGCACGGCCTG
>JAGQOG010000403.1 GCA_020427695.1 Phycisphaerales bacterium | reverse complement strand
GAACCAGTACAGGCTGGGATCGAACAGGGGATCGTCGCCGATCCGGTTCTCCTCTCCGTAGACGTCGCGCAGAAACGACGGGTCGAACGGAATCGGCTCGATCACCGTCGTCGAACGCACTTCGGTGGCGCCATCCGCTCCGGCCGCCTCCACCTCGATCGGCTTCTTCAACTCGCCGAACTCGTAGGAGCCGCCGCCCCAAACGAGGTCCGCGGCGCCGCCGACGGGTCGCCCCGCCCGCAGGTCGCTGCGGTACTGCGCCTGGAGCATGCGTCGGATCTCCGAAGTGCCGCCGGGCGTGCTGTAGACCACGGCCACCGGCTCGCCGAAGTTCCGGGTGTGCCAACGGTCGAAGGCGCGGGCGAATTCGGCGCGGATCTGCTCGTTGTGCGGCGTGACGATGATCAGGCGCCGCGCTTCACGGGCCGTGGACTCCGCGGCCGGCCGCGCCAGCAGAGGCACGGCGACCAGCAGGGCCAGGGCGAGGAGCACGAACAGCCGTTGCAGCATGGTCGTCACGATAGCGGCCGGGGACGAGATCGGTGTCGACGAACGCTCCGCGCGGGGTCGGACGCGTTCGCTGCGGAGGCGTCGGGCGTCAGGTCCAGTTCGCCAGCAGGATGCCGAGATCGCCGCCGTCCACGACGCCGTTGCCGTCGAGATCGGCCGGTCCCGAGCCGCCCCACGCGGCAAGGAGCGCACCGAGATCGGCGCCATCCACGACGCCGTCCCCGTTCAGGTCGCCGAGCGGTCCGCTCGGCGTCGGGGTCGCCACGTAGACGCCCGACTGTCCGTTCGCGAGGATCGCGGTGAACGCCACCTGCCCGGCGTTGTTGAGGCAGCCGCGACTCATGTACACGTTCGTCGCCGTGGAGCCGTCGAGCGAATCGCCCTGGAGGATCACGGCGTCGGTGTTCGGATCGGGTCCGACGAAGATGCCCTGCTTCACGACGCCCCCGACGTTGGCGGCGGCGTAGTAGGCGACCTCCCCCGCGTCGTTCACATCGAACTGGCCCTCGAGACCGAAGCCGAGAATGGAGCCGCCAAGGAGCACCTTCGGCTGCACGATGCCGCCGGAGGCCACGAACAGTCCGCTGCCGAGCGTGCCGCTCTGCGCGTAGAACGCCACGACTCCCGCATCCGAGATCATCGGCGAGCCGAAGTTGACAAGCGTCACGCCGGGGATGCCGGAGGCGATCTGCGTCGAGATCGGCGAGAAGCCGCCGCCACTCCACGCGTACACGCCCCAGCCGTCGCTGTTCACGCCGACGAAGACGATCGTGCCGCTCGCGTTCATGTCGGGGTCGCTGAGGATGTCGCCGAACGGGCCGCCGCCGCCGCCCGCGGCGACGGTCACCAGCGTGCTGCCGTCGCCGGCGTAGATGGCCTTGAACCCGTTCGTCAGGACCACCCGCGCCGCAACCATGCCGCTGGCGCTGATGGGGCAGCGGCCGGAGAAGATCGAGGCGATCGGAGGCACGACCTCGAGAATCACGGCGCCCGTCGAGGTCAGCAGCGCCTGGGGTCCGACATCGCGGTTGGCCCACACCGATACGACGCCGGCGTCGTTGATCGCGGGGAAGCCGGGGATGGTGGACGTGGGGCCGTCGCAATCGAACGCGACGCTCAGCGGGCCGCCGTTGCCAACGTAGATCTCGTTGCACGGATCGCCGAGCGACCACATGCCGAAGGCCACCTCTCCGGCGCTGTTGATCACCGGATGTCCCGTTGCGAAGAGGATCGAGGGGACCGTCGGATCAAGCGCGATACGGGTGTAGGTGTAGTCGGCCGCCAACACCGTCTGGGCCGACGCGAGCGCCACGACAGCGCCGACGCATGCGTTCGTGCGAGCGTTCATTGATCAACTCCCTCTTCCCGATCTCCCGTGGCGCCCGATCGATCCGACCGAGAACGCTCGGCTTGGACGGCGCACGCGGAATGCTAGCCCGCCGACGAACCGGAAGGACGCCACCCAGACAACGCGGGGTGCATGGCGAGCTTCCCGGTCGCCGTGCAACGCTCCGCGTTCCCCGGACGGGGGGAATGCTCAGCGAAACCCGGTCTGGGGGTTCCCGACCTCGTGCAGGGCGAGGGCGTTGGTGGTCTGCGTCGTCCCCAGCGGGCTTCCCGCGACCACCACGCACCGGTCGCCCGCCGCCGCCCACCCGGTGTCCAGCAGGTAGGCGTCGATCATCTCGGTGAAGCGGGCCAGCGTCGCGGGCACGGGCATCCGCACAGGCACCACCGCGCGGAGGAGCTGCATCTGTCGCACCGCCCGTTCGTCGGACGAGACGGCCACGATGGGGATGCGAAGGTCGTTCTGGCTCAGGTAGCGTGCGCCGCCACCGGACTGCGACCAGACCACCAGGAAGCGGGCGCGGAAGTCGTGGGCGGCGATCGCCACGCCGTGGGCGAGGGCGGCCGTGCGGTAGCCGGTGGTCGCGAGCCCCGTCGGGGCACGGTCAACAGGCGGCTGTTCCGCGATGTACGACTCTGTCTCCTGGGCCACGCGGCGCATGGTCTCGACCGCCAGCGCCGGGTACTTGCCGACGGCCGTCTCGCCCGAGAGCATCACCGCGTCGGTGCTGGCGAAGATGGCCGTGGCCACGTCGCTCACCTCCGCCCGCGTCGGGGTCGGGGCGTCGATCATCGACTGGAGCATCTGCGTCGCCACAATGCACGGTCGGCCCCACTTGTGGGCCGTCTCGACGAGCCGCCGCTGCACGACGGGCACCTTCGCGAGGTCCATCTCGACGCCAAGATCGCCGCGGGCGACCATGATGGCGTCCGCCTCCTGGACGATGGACTCGATCGCCGCGACCGCCTCGGGGCGCTCGATCTTGGCGACGATCGGCAGCCGCATGTCGCCGTGGCCAGCCTCCTTCGCGGCGCGTTCGATGCGCGTGCGCAGCGATCGGACCTCCTCGGCGGTGCGCACGAAGCTGAGTGCGAGGAAGTCGAGATCGTGCTCGACGCTCCAGGAGACGCACTCGAGGTCCCGGGTCGAGAGCGGACCGGTCCGCAGGGCGGTGTCGGGCAGATTGATGCCCTTGCCGGAGGAGACGCGGCCGCCCGTCACCACCGTGCAGCGGAGCTCGTCGTCGGTCGCGGCGATGGCGAGCATGCGGATGCTGCCGTCGTCCACCAGAACGCGCTGGCCGACCTTCACGTCGTCGACGAGGCTGGCGTACGTCGAGGCGAGCGCGAACGGCGGTCCGTCGGCGGACGCTTCGAAGTCGCCGCGCCGAAAGACAACCTCCGCGCCCGCGTCGAGAACGATGCCGGGCTCGGCCACCGCGCCCACCCGGATCTTGGGTCCTTGCAGGTCGCCCAGCACGGCGAGCGGCAGTCCGAGCCTGGCTCCCGCGGCGCGGACGGCCGCCAGCCGGCGTTCGTGTGCCGCGAGGTCGCCGTGGCTGAAGTTGAGCCGGAAGACGGAGGCGCCGCTCTCGACGAGGCGCACGATCGCGTCCTCGGACTCGCACGACGGACCGACGGTGGCAACGATGCGCGTGAGTTGGGGGGCTGCGGACACGCGGGGAGCATACCGCCCCTACGGAATGTCCCCGCCGAGATCCCCTACACTGACTGCTCCGACGACCGTCCTCGGACGCGCACGCGACGGCGGCGTTGGTGCGAGGAGCGTCGATCGCCATGTCCACCGAGCGCCGGGCCGCGGTCCTCTCCGTCGGCGACGAACTGATCCTGGGTCAGATCGCCGACACCAATGCGCGTTGGATCCTCGGCGCGTTGGCCGAGGTGGGCTTCCTGGGCATCGAGCACCGAACGCTCCCCGACGATCGGGCGGCGATCGCGACGGCCATCCTGGAATTCGCCCGCCGGGTGGACGCGATCGTCGTGACGGGTGGACTCGGTCCGACGGCCGACGACCTGACCCGGGAGGCGCTGGGCGACGCCGCGGCGCCCCAGGCGGCTCTCGAGTTGGATCCCGTCGCGATCGATCACCTGGAGAGCTTCTTCACCCGTCGCGGCCGGACCATGAGCCCCAGCAACCGCAAGCAGGCGCTGCGGCCCCCGGGCACCGCCATGCTGCCGAATCCGAACGGCACGGCGATGGGGATCGCGGCGCGGATCGGCGCGTGTGCGATCTTCTGCCTCCCCGGCCCGCCACGGGAGATGCAGCCGATGTTCCGGGCGAGCGTCGTTCCGGCGCTGCCGACCGGCGCCGGCGCGATCGCGACCGCGGCGGTGCACCAGTTGGGACTCGGCGAGAGCGTGGCCGCGGAACGGCTCGGCGCCATGATGGACCGCGATCGATCCCCGACCGTGGGCACCACCGCCTCGGGCGGCGTGGTCACCGCCCGCATCCGGGCCGAGGGCGATCGCGCGAGCGCTTCGGCACTCGTCGAGGAGACCGCGCGCCAGGTCGAGCGGGCCTGGCATCCTTATGCCTACGGACGAGACGAGCGAACGCTCGTCGGCGCCGTCGCATCGCTGCTGGTCGAGTCCCAGCGCACGCTTGCCGTCGCGGAGAGCTGCACCGGCGGCATGCTCGGGTCGACGATCGTCGACTTCCCCGGCGCGAGCGACTTCTTCGTCGGAGGTTGGATCGTCTACTCCAATGCGCTGAAGGAGCGCCTGCTCGGCGTGCCCACGGCCATGCTCGAAGCGCACGGTGCGGTGTCGGAGCCGGTCGCCCGGGCGCTCGCGCAGGGCGCGGTCGAACGCAGCGGCAGCGACTACGGTCTTGCCATCACGGGGATCGCCGGTCCCGGCGGCGGCAGCGAGGGGAAGCCCGTCGGCACGGTCTACGTAGGACTGGCGCAGCGCGACGGCGGGAAGTCGGCGGCACGGCGTTTCGTCATCACGGGCGACCGACACGATGTGCGGGAACGCTCCGCGCGGCTCGCCCTACAGATGTTGCGGCTCGAACTGCTGGGCATGGCGGAGGTGCCGCTTCTCTGGGAGGCGCCGCCGGCAGGTGAAAAGGCGTCCACGCCCGCGACGGGGAGGCGCGCATGAGCGGCGCAGGCGTGGTTTGCGCGGTGGCGCTGGGCAGCAACCTCGGCGATCGCCACGAGCACCTCTCCGCGGCGCTGGCGGCACTCGGTTCGGCCGCGGGCGTGACGGTCGAGCGCGTGAGTCGGTTCTGGGAAACCGAACCGGTCGGTCCGCCTGGTCAGGGTCGCTACCTGAACGCCGCCGTGGTTCTGACGACCACCCTGTCCGCTCGAACGCTCCTCGACCTCCTGCAACGCATCGAGCGGGACCGCGGTCGCGACCGCAGCGACGGGGTTCGAAACGGGCCCCGAACCCTCGATTTGGACCTCCTGCTGTACGGTCAACAGACGATCCGGGAGCCCGGTCTGGAGGTGCCGCATCCTCGAATGCTGGAGCGGCCCTTCGTGCTGGGTCCGCTGGCGGAGGTCGCGCCGGACCTCGTGCACCCGACCACGGGCAAACGAGTAGAATCTTTCGCTTCGATCTGCCCCGGTCTCGTGGGGACGGAATATTCCGGCCCGGCTCGGGGTTCCTCATTGCCGCCACCGTAGGCCCCCGTGGCGCGGTGTTTGGCGCGACCCGGACGCCGGACCGCTCGGGCCACACACACATTGGAGACTTTGACCATGATGCCTCGTGCCGCCTACCCGCTCCTGGGACTGGCCGTTGGATTGCTTTGCGCTGCGGTCGCGGCGCAGGACAACGGTGCCGCCGCCACCGACGCTCCCGCCCAGCCCACCGCCGCCGCCGCGTTCGACGACGCTGCACGTTCCCCCGAATCGGTCAAGAAGGGCGAGGCCCGCTTCGCCGAGGTCGCCAAGGCGTACCGCTCCGCGCCGACCCTGACGGACACCATCAAGATCGCCGTGGTGACGCCCATGGGTCCGCAGAACGAGCAGATCGAACTCGCGTTCGGCAAGGGCACCGACATGAAGCTCGATGTCCAGGGCATGAAGATCACCAGCGTCAACAACGAGCTCTTCGTGCAGATCGACGAGGTCTCCACCGAGAAGTACGTGGGTGTGCCCATCAAGGATGGCGACATTCCGGGCACGCTGGAGGGCGTGGCCGCCGGCTTCAACCTGCCGCTGCCCCACATGGGATTCCGGTTCGGCAAGACGGACGAGGACTTCATGAAGGGCATGACGGCCGCCTCCCTCGACGGCCTGAAGGTTGGCGGCTTCCGCGAGGTGGACGGCGGTCAGGAGATCCTGTTCGAGGCCGCAAACGGCACCGGCGTCGCCCACGTGGACGGCAAGTCGGGCCTGCTCGAGTCGTACATCGTCGACTTCCGCCCCTTCGGCGCACCGGAGGGCATGAACTTCACCTTGAACTTCGACTTCAGCCCGGTCGCCGCGGAAGCGCTCGCGACGCCGATCGCGTTCGATCCCGGCACCCGCAAGCGCGTCGCCACGCTCGACGAGATGATGCAGAAGCTCCAGGTGGGCGATCCGGCTCCGACGTTCACCCTCAAGACCTCGACCGGCGAGGACGTCAGCCTGGCCGACCTCAAGGGCAAGGTGGTGGTGCTCGACTTCTGGGCGACCTGGTGCGGTCCGTGCCGCAAGGGTCTGCCGCTCGTGAGCGAGTTCGCCAAGTGGGCGAGCGAGAGCGGAACGCCCGTCGTGGTGTACGGCGTCAACGTCTGGGAGGACCAGGAGAAGGACGCCGCCAAGCGCACCGAGCAGGCCACGAAGTTCTGGACCGAGCAGAAGTTCGCCTTCCCGACGCTCCTCGATCTCGACGACAAGGTCGCCGGCGAGTACGGACCCAACGGCATTCCGACCACCTTCATCATCGACGCCCAGGGTCGCATCGCGAAGGTGCACACCGGCTTCGATCCCGAGATGGTCGAGACGCTCAAGAAGGACGTCCAGGCGATCATCCAGGCGCAGGGCTGACCCCGGCTTCGCGTCGCACCGCCTTGCGACCATCGTTCCGTTCCCACGCCCGCGGCAACCGCCGCGGGCGTTTCCTTGGGGTCCGCAGGAGGTCCGTGAGTCGACGGCCTTATCATCGTACGACCTCAACCAGGAGACGCCATGGTCCGTGGACTCGCCTCGTTCGCCTCCGTTGTCCCGTTCGCGCTGGCGGCGACCAGCCTGCGGGCCGATCCGCCGGTCGCCGATCCCGCCGCCGCGCAGGCGTTCGCCGAAGTCGTCGAGGCGTTCCGGTCGAGTCCCGCGGTCGAGTGCACCTCGACGGTGTCGATCGAGCTGGAGCAGGGCGGACAGAAGGCGCCGGGGCGCGAGGTCGTCGCCGAGCTCCTCTCGCTGCCCGCCCCCGATGGCGCCCCACCGAACGCCCCTCGTCGCGGCGTGCTGAAGCTCCGCGACTTCACCTGCATCGTCGCCGACGGAACGGTGACCGCTGTGCACGAGAGCACCAAAGACAGCCGCTACTTCACGATGTCGGATGACGGTTCGCCGTACTACGCCCTCCTGACCAGCTTCATGGACCTCCCGCTGCCCGAGGTGGCGCTGGCGTTCGGCGAGTCCGATCCCGCCGAGACGCTCATGCAGCTTCATCCCGCCGCCCCGACCGTCCAGCCCGTGGCGATCGAGGACGGCGCCCGCGACGACGGTTCGCCCACCCGACGAATCCGATTCGCGGGCGAGGGCCAGCAGATGGTGCTCGAGATCGATCCGGCCACGCGACTCCCGCGCTCGCTCGAGCTGGTCCTCACCTCCGGCCCGATGGTCCAGTCCGGCGCCACGCTCACCTACCGGCATCGGTTCGACATGCACCGGGTGGAGCGGATCGATCCCGACGCCTTGACGTTCGATCCCGGTCTGCGGCAGAAGGTGGACCTCATGGCCGGCCTGGTGAAGCGGGCGGAACCCGATCCGGCGCTGGCCGCGGGGGATGCGGCCGAGGCCCCGGCCGGCGGCAATCGGGGCGCTCTCGACCTGGTGGGTCAGGCGGTGCCGGCGCTCACGCTGCCGTCGCTCGACGGCGAGGACGTGGCGCTGCAGAACGACCGGCGGCGGGTGATGGTGCTCGACTTCTGGGCCACCTGGTGCGGACCGTGCCGCGCGGCGCTGCCCGGGGTTCACGCGATCGCACGGAAGATGAAGGACGAGCAGCTTCCCGTCGACTTCTACACGGTCAACGTCTGGGAGCGTGCCGAGACGCCCGAGCAGCGGCGCGAGCTGGTGCGCACGTTCTGGAACGACGCCAAGCACACGCTTCCGATCCTGCTCGATGACGGAGCCGCCGCGAAGGCGTTCCGCCTGACCGGCATCCCGACCACGGTCGTGGTGCGCTCCGACGGCACGATCGAGGCCGTCCACGTCGGCTTCGATCCCGGACGTCTGGAGGACGACGTTCGCAAGGCAATCGCGGCGTTGGAAGGGAAGTGAGCGTTCGGCCGTCCGCTGCGCCCACCGTGTCCTCCTTTCGCGTCCAACTTCCGGTGCTCGGCGCCGGCGCCGCCGGCGGGGTCGATCGCGCTCGCTTGGCCGCGGAGCTCCGGCGCCGGATCGACGGCGAGGTTCGGTTCGGCGCCTTGGATCGGCTTCTTTACGCGACCGACGCCAGCATCTACCAGGTGGAGCCGATCGGGGTGGTCGTGCCGCGCACGACGGGCGATGCGGTCGAGGCGCTGCGTTTCTGCCACGAGCGCGGACTGCCCGTGCTACCCCGCGGCGGCGGAACGGCGCTGGCCGGACAGACCGTCAACCTCGCGATGGTGATCGACTTCTCGCAGCATTGCCGCGCCATCCTCGAGGCCGATGCGGCGGAACGGCGGGCGCGGGTCGAGCCGGGCGTGGTGCTCGATCAGCTCAACGCCGCCATCGCGCCCCACGACCTCATGTTCGGGCCCGACGTCGCCACCTCCTCCCACGCCACGATCGGCGGCATGATCGGCAACAACTCGGCCGGCGCGTGGTCGATTCTCTACGGGCGCACCGTCGAACACCTCCTCGGCATCGAGGTGGCGATGCACGATGGGGAGCGGTTGGCATTCGAGGCCGGCGCCGCGGAACGCGATCCGCGTGTCCACGCCATCACCGTCAAGGTGGCCGAGGTGGTGCGCCCGCTGGCGGCGGAGATCCGTGCCCGCTATCCCCGCATCCGTCGTCACGTCGACGGCTACAACCTCGATCTCCTCCTCGACCAGCTCGAGCGATCGTCGCCGGGCACCTTCGACCAGGTGAATCTCGCCCACCTCGTGTGCGGGTCGGAAGGCACGCTGTGCACCACGCTTTCCGCCACGTTGGGACTGGTGCCGCGGCCGCGGGCACGGGGGCTTGCGATCCTGTCGTTCGGATCGGTGCGCGACGCGCTGGCTTCGCTCAGGACGATCCTGGACACGCGCCCCGCGGCGGTGGAGCTCGTGGACGACGTGGTGATCTCCACGGCGCTCGCCAACAACGAGTACCGCGCCTATGTGGAGCTCATGCCCCGTCCGGCGCACGGTCCGCTCGGCGCCGTGCTCTACGTGGAGTACTTCGGGGATGCGCCCGACGCCGTCGCGGAGCGGTTCGAGGCGCTTCGCCGAGCGGTGCCCGAAGCGTCGATCGCCATCCACACCGAGCCCGGCGCGATGGCCAGGGCGTGGCGGCTGCGGAAGGCGGGCGAGCCGCTGCTCCATGGCATTCCCGGCCTGCGGAAGCCCATCACCTTCGTCGAGGACACCGCGGTCGATCCGCTCCGCCTGCCGGAGTTCGTGGAGGCGTTCCGCGCGATCGTCGCCCGGCATGGCACCACGGCGGCGTACTACGCCCACGCCTCGGTCGGTTGCCTGCACATCCGTCCTCTCGTGCACCTGCGCGATCCGGAGGACCTCGCCCGGATGGAGGCGATCGCGGCCGATGTGACCGACCTCGTGTCGAGCTTCGACGGCGCGCTCTCCGGGGAGCACGGCGACGGTCGCGTCCGCTCGCCGTTCCTGCGCCGCTACTTCGGGGACGGGCTCTGCGACGGATTCGCTCGGATCAAGGCGGTCTTCGATCCCCAGGGGCGCATGAATCCCGGGAACATCGTGGCGCCGGAGTCCATGACGGCCCACCTGCGCGTGCGGCCCGAGGAGCGCTGGGCGGACGTTCCCGATGTGCGGACCTACTACCGATACGAGCGCGAGCACGGCTTCCGCGGCGCGGTCGAGATGTGCAACGGGGCGGGCATCTGCCGGCGCACGGCGCCCGCGAACACGGCGGGCACCATGTGTCCGAGCTACCGGGCGCTTCTGGACGAGCAGCACGCGACGCGCGGTCGAGGCAACGCCCTGCGGGTGGCGATCACCGGGCAGCTGCGCGCGGATCGTGCGCCGGCCTGGAGCGATCCCGACACGCTCGAGACGCTGCGCCTGTGCCTCTCCTGCAAGGCGTGCAAGACCGAGTGTCCGAGCAACGTGGACATCGCCAAGCTGAAGGCGGAGTTCCTGGCCCAGCGCTACGACGCCGAGGGGCGCGTGCCGTTCGCGGCCCGGGTCTTCGGTCGCGTGCGCGATCTCAACCGTGCGGGTTCGGCGCTGCATCCGGTGGCGAATGCGCTCTCGACGCTGGCGCCGGCTCGTTGGCTCGCCTCGGCGTTCGCGAACATCGATCGACGTCGAACGATCCCGCGCTTCGGACCGAGCCTGCACGGCTGGATGGCGCGGCGTCGGTCGGCTCCCGCGGATGCCCCCGCGGTGGTTCTCTTTCCCGACTGCTTCACGGTCTACAACGATCCGCACATCGGCCGCTCCGCGGTGGAGATGCTCGAGGCGTTCGGCTACCGCGTGGTCCTTCCGCCTCCTTCGTCGGGCGTCGGCTGCTGCGGGCGGTCGCTCATAAGCGTGGGCATGCTGAAGGAGGCGACCGGGGTGGTGCGAGCGACCGCCGAGGCCCTGCGCACGATCGTGGCCCGGGAGCGTGCGGTGGCCGTGGTGGCGTGCGAGCCCAGTTGCCTCTCGGCGATCAAGGACGATTGGCTGGAACTGGAGCTCGGCGCCGATCCGGAGCCCCTGCGCCAGCTTGCATCCGTCAGCCGAATGGTGGAGGAGTTCCTCCATCGCGAATGGGACAGCCACCCGCGACGTCCGTCCTTCAAGGCGGAGGGCGACGAACCGCTGCTCCTGCACGGCCACTGCCACCAGAAGGCGCTGTGGGGCGTCGAAACCTCGGCCGCGATGCTGCGACGCGTGTTCGGCCCGCGGCTGCGCACCCTCGAGAGCGGCTGCTGCGGCATGGCGGGGAGCTTCGGCTACACCCGCGACCGCTACGAACTCTCGATGCGAATCGGCGAGTTGAGCGTGTTCCCGCCGGTGCGCAGCGCTCCCGACTCGGCGACGATCGTCGCCCCCGGGACGAGCTGCCGGCACCAGGTCCACGACGGCACGGGACGTCCGGCCGTTCATCCGGTCGAGGTTCTGCGGTCGGCGCTGTGCGAACAGGCGTCCTGAGGCGCCGTCACTCGACCGCCGCGGCGTCGGCTCGGGAGCTACCATCGAACGCAGCGGCCTCGAGCACCAGCTCGATGGTCTGCAAACGAGAGATCGGACCATGTCACCACACAAGCGCTCCATCGGATGGTCGGTTGTCGCCCGCGTTCGCCAGCCGCATGCTCGGCGGTTCACCCTTGCGCTTCTGATCCTGGGGGCGGGGCTGATGCCGGCGATGTCGGCCATCGGGCTCGGGTCAACGGCGAGGGCCGCGGCGCAGGAGACACCGAACGCCGCCTCCACCGGCACGCCCTCCGAGGAGGCGCCGTGGCCGGCCGAATGGCCCCGTGGGTTCAAGACCGCCACCCACGAGTACACGATCTACCAGCCGCAGCTCGACTCCTGGGACGGACTCACGCTGAAGGCGCGCTCCGCGGTCGGCGTGCGCGATCTCCAGGGCAAGGATCCGACCTACGGCGTGGTCTGGTTCACGGCCCTGACGCAGGTGGACCGCATCGAGCGCATCGTCACCCTGGAGGACTGCGACGTCACCAAGGTGAAGTTCCCCGCCGACCGCCAGGACGCATCGACGCTCGAGGGCGACCTGCAGAAGCACCTGTCCGGCCGGGTGGAGCGGATGGCCCTCGACGAGCTGCAGGAGCAGCTCAAGATCATGCATGCCGTGCAGACCGGCGATGCGCTTCCCGTCAAGAACGACCCGCCGCAGTTCATCTTCTCGAACGTGCCGGCGATCCTCGTCCATGTGGACGGGGCGCCGGTCTTCAAGCCCGTGTCCGGTACCGACCTCGAGCGCGTGCTCAACACCAATGTCCTGCTCGTGAAGGATGCTCGCGGCACCTTCTACCTGCACGTGTTCGACGGCTGGATGGCGGCGAGCACGCTGGGCGGACCATGGATCGTGGAGGCGACTCCGACCCCGGCGCTCCAGACCGCGATGAACAGCATCGCGAACGACGATCGCGTCGATCTGCTCGAGGAGACGGGCCCCCACACCACGGGTCCCGGCCGGCAGGCGCCATCGCTGTTCCACGGCACCGTTCCCGTCATCCATGTCGCGACGGCGCCGACCGAGCTGATCGTGTTCGAGGGCGCCCCCGACTACGTGCCGGTTCCGGGAACCGATCTCCTGTACGCCAGCAACACGACGGGCAGCGTGTTCCTCAACACGGACACGAGCATGAACTTCGTGCTGGCCTCCGGACGGTGGTTCACGGCGCCGTCCCTCTCGGGACCGTGGTCGTTCGTGCCGGGCGACAGCCTTCCCAAGCAGTTCGCCAGCATCCCCGACGACAGTCCCAAGGAGAACGTCAAGGCATCCATTCCGGGCACGGAGCAGGCGACGGAAGCGGTGATCGCCAACAGCATTCCCCAGACCGCGAAGGTGAAGGTCGATGCGATCAAGCCTGCGCCGCCCTCGTACGACGGGGATCCCAAGATGGAACCCATCGGGGAAACGGGAATGTCGTACGTGGTCAACGCGTCGGAGCCGGTCATCCAGGTGCCGGACGGTCGCTACTACTGCGTGGAGAAGGGAATCTGGTTCACCGCGACTTCCCTGAGCGGGCCCTGGACCGTGGCCGGCACGGTCCCGCCGGTCATCTACACCATCCCGCCAAGCAGTCCGGTGCACTACGTCACGTACGTGTACGCCTACGGCGTGTCGAACGGCTACGTGTACGTCGGCTACACGCCCGGCTACTACGGCACGGTCGTGTCCAACGGCGTGGTCGTCTTCGGCACCGGCTACGTGTACCCGGCCTGGATCGGGACGGTGTACTACCCGCCGCCGCCCACCTACGGCTATGCCGCCAATCCCACCTACACCGCGATCGCGGGTTGGGCGATCGGCTTCGGAGTGGGCTGGGCGATCGGGGCCTCGAGCTGCGGCTACCACTGGGGCTGCTATCCGTGTTGGGGTCCGTACTACGGTTGCCACTACGCGGCGGGCGCTGCATGGGGACCGCACGGCGGCGCCGCCGTCTGGGGTCCGGGCGGCTGGGCGGGAACCACTGGGAACATCTACCACCAATGGGGCGCGGCCAGTGGCGTCACGCGCTACTCGGGCGGATACAACGCCTGGACGGGCACGGGCTGGCGCACGGAATCGGGAACGGCGTACAACTCGCGCACCGGCACCATGGCCGCCGGCCAGCGCGGCGTGGTCGGCAATGCCTACACCGGGAACTGGGCGGCGGGCAGTCGCGGCGTGGCCACGAATCCCTACACCGGCCGGACGGTGGCGGCCGGTCGCGGCGTCGCCGGGAACGCGGATGGCCAAACCGTGTCCGGCAGCTACGTGCGAACGAACCAGGGCGGAATCGCGCACACGTCCGGCGGCGACTACTACGCCGACCACGACGGGAACGTCTACCAGCGCGACGGGCAGGGCGACTGGAGCAAGTACGACAACGGCTCCTGGAACCAGGTCAACACCAGCCAATGGAAGTCGGATGCGCAGAGCCGGGCTTCGACCTTCGGCAGTTCGTCCGGCGCCGGATGGGGCAGCGGGCACGAGCTTGGTGGAAGCGGCTTCGGTGGCTTCCGCAGCAACGACGCGTCCGGCGGCTTCAATGGTCTGAACGACTTCGGATCCCGCTTCGGCGGCAGCACCGCCACGAGCGGCTTCCGCAACTCCGGCGGGTGGGGCGGCCTCGGCGGCGGCGACCGCTTCGGTGGCGGCGGATGGGGGGGCGGCGATCGCTTCGGCGGCGGCGGATGGGGAGGACATTCGTTCGGCGGCTTCGCCGGTGGCGGCCATTTCGGAGGCTTCAGGCGCTAGGTCGATCGGGCGACGATCATCATGGCACCCGCTGCACAGAGTCTCGCCCGCGCGTGGTCGTCCACCCTTGTCGGTGCCATGGCCCGTGCGACGGTGGTGCTGTCGATCCTCTGGGGGTCGCCTGGACCATCTTGCGCCGCGAGCGCTGGTCCCGGTTCCGCCCCGCCGCTGCTCGAGCCGCCGAGCACGCGGGCCGGCTACGTCGCGCTTCTCCTCGTCAACGAGACGCCGTTCCCGGGGGAGCGGCATTGGGTGGGGGAGCAGGACACGAGGGCGGCGATGCATGCCATCCTGTGTGTGCTCGACTCGCGCCTGCGGCACATTCCGCCCGGCTACCAGCAGTCGCACATCGCGGCGGTGCGGACCACGGATGTCATCGACATCATCACGGCGGGAGGCGAGAAGGGACAATGCGACGGGTTCTACCGCGATGCGGCCGGTCGTCCCACGGCGGTGCCGCGCGTGCACGAGCGCGTCGCCTACCTGGTCGGCATTGCGGGAAAGGGCGCCCCGGGCCGCTTCGCCCGGCTGCTCGAATACGCCCAGGGCCTGGCGACCGCCTACGTGGAGTCGGGCATGGCGGGTGCGGATCGGTATGCCGGCCTCGAGCGCATCGGCGCCATCCAGGTGACCGGACGCGCCTACTCGTGGATGACGGATCGCGACTTCTACGCTCCCGGCGGCAACTTCGTGCGAATTCCCGACGGCGACCAGGGCTCGCTCGGCGGAAACCGGTTCTTCACCTTGAGGAGAGATCCGTGATCGCTTCGTCCTTCGTCGTTGCGCTCGCCGTGCTCCTGTCCGCACCGTCGCCGAGCGGCCCGCTCTCGCCGGCGCCCGAGCCACCCGAGGCGGGGGAGCCGGCGCCGTGGCCCGGATTCGACGACGCCGCGGACCGGACGTTCCTCTACGAGGTCGCTCGGCACCTCTACCGCTGGTACCTCGACGAGCGCGATGTCGCGCCGGAGATCAACCGCAACGAGTTCGTGTTTTGGGTGCGGGAGGATCGCCGCGCGTTGGACGAAGGGGACAAGAGTCGATTCGCGGAGATCACCCTGCCGCGCCTCGGGGTGCAGGTGCTCGTCAAGGCGTCCGACTACGAGATTCCGGAACTCGACCTGCACGTGGCCAGCGTCGGCTTCAAGATCGTGAACGTCGCTCGCGTGGCACCGGCGGAGGATCCGCCTGCAGATGCGCGCGTGGTCGTGGTGCCCTGGCCCGAGATGCGCGACCATCTGTTCCGGACCCGGAATGCGATCCGCCCGCCTGCTGGACTTCTTCGGGAGCGGATGCGCTCCGCCGCGCGGAAGGAGATCGCGCACGAGCTCGAGCACCGGGGACTCCCCATGCCGGAGGGCGAACAAGTGGTCCACCTGGCTCCGCTCTCCCCGGTCGCCAACGAGGCGTGGGTGTTCTGGGAGACGGGGCGTCTGCTCATCCGGTTTTCCGCCGACATCGACCTCGCCAGTCCCGCCCTGTGGGCGCACGAGGAGCTGGCGGTCGATCTCTTCGACATCGACACGCAGGTGGTCGTTTCCCTCGACGAGGCGGCCGGCAGCAACGCCTACTTGACGCGCGACCAGGTGGGCCGCGTCCTCTACAACGCGATCGTTCTGGGTCAGCGGCTGGTCCTGGATCCGCCCCCCGATGCCAAGGCGCCCGCGGTGGAACCGCCCGCGGTGCCCGAACGCTGAGACCACGCGCGGGACGGCGGGCCGCGGTTCGCCAGTCGTCACGCGGGAGGCGGCTTCGCCGGCGGGTCGGCCCGTTTGCTTCCCGCCGCCGTCACCACCTCGGCAAGCCACTCCGTCATGTGGGTCCGGAGGTACGGATAGAACGGGTTGTGCCGCAGCCGGAGCATCATCGACGACGGGATCATGAGCACGCCCGTTTCCCCGCGGAGGTCGAGCGAGCCGAGGGGCAGCTTCGTCACTTCGGTGGCCTCGGCGGTGCCGTACACGGGATCCGTGGGCGAGAACGGAATCGCGAGGTGGGAGAGCGAGTAGGTGTCCGTCGGCCATGCGAGGTCGAGAGGCGTCTCGCTGTACTCGGCGCCGTCCCGCATGCGAACCATCACCTGCGACGACTCGGGAGCCGTGTTGGTCACCAGGGCGAGGCGGAACGGAAGGTCGGGTCGCCTCAAGCGGGGAATGATGGCGTTCTCGAACGAGGTCCGGAGGAGATCGCCGAGCCAGCGCGACCGGTTCAGGTCGAAAAGGACCATCTCGCTGCGGCGGTCGGGAAGTCGATCGAAGAGGCGCGTGATCAGGTCGGCCACGATCACGGTGGAGTCGACGGCGGACTGGAACGCGAGGACGGGAGGCATCTCCTTCAAGCGGCCCTCCGCCTGCAACCGGGCCAGTTCGCGCTCGACCTCGTCGGTCATCGTCCAGGCCTGCACGCTGGCATTCATGGGCCAGGAGACGTATTTGAACGGATCGATCTCAGCGCCGATCTCCGACCAGTTGGCGCGCTCCTCGCCCGAGAGGGAGGCGATCACCGAGTGCAGGCGCGTGAGTCGTGCCAGCCGCGTGATGCCGATCATGGGCGACCAGAGCACGATCGCGTCGGCTCGTGGCAGGGAGTCGTCGCCGAGCGACGAGAGCGCGTAGTCCACCGCGAGAGCGCCGCCGTTGGAGTAGCCGCCGAGCACGAGGGGCGCGCCGGCCGGGAGCATGTCGCGCAGCCCCCGTGCGGCGACGCGGACTGCCGCCCGCCAGTCGGCCCGCGACACCCGGGCGAGGGCGCCGGGACAAGTTCCATGTCCTGGAATGCGCAGGCCCACCACCAGGTAGCCCTCGCGCACGAGGTCCTCGCCGATCGCCCGCACCGAGTAGGGCGAGTCGCTGAGACCGTGGAGCAGGAGGATCCCCGCCTTGGGCTTCTCGGGCTGGAGGAGGAAGGACCGGTTCCAGTTCCGATCGAGGATGGAATCCGGATCGCACGCGGAGCCGGGCCGGAAGCGGCTTGGCTGGTCCTCAACCTCCTTGCTCCAACCTCCGACGATCAAGGCCTTCAGTTCGGTGAAGACCTCGCCTTCCTGATCGAGGTAGTCCTGGAAGTCGTAGCCCGCGACCGCATCGGCGGCGACGAATTCCGATTCCGGCGCATCCAGTTGCCATCCGCGCAGCGGCGGAAGCGAGCGGGCGAAGGCCGTCCAGCCGTAGAGCAAGGCGGCGACCACGAGGACGATCGTCACCACGGCGCTGATCGCACCAAGGCTGATGAGGCGGATGGTCCATCGACGGCGGAACGACGGGGTCTCGGACATGGCGGAGCTCCAGTGCGGCGCGGCGAGCGGTCGAACCGGACCCGATCGCGCTCGGCAGCGTACCGCATCGGTGGCCTGCCATGCCGCTGGTGTCATGCCCGTGCCGCCGCACCGTATGATCGTCGGATTGTCCGCGCCCACTCGACCGGGCGCCGCGCGGCGCGAACGGCGAGGATCCGCCTTGTGCGTGGAGGTTTCCGTGCGGTCGCGGCCAGGAGGCCGCGCTGCCCACCTGGCGAGGTTGACGATTCATGAAGCGTGCCCTCCTCCTGCTCCTCGTGGTCCTGGTCGCCGTGGCTGGCGGAGTGGTCGGGTCCCGGTGGTATCTCGGCGAGACGGCGCTGCAAAGCCGGGGGGAGCTCCAGTTGTTCGGAAACGTCGACATCCGAACGGTTCAGTTGGCCTTCAACGGGGAGGAGCGGATCGCGGAGCTCCTGGTGGAGGAGGGCGACCGCGTGGAGGCGGGCCAGCTTTTGGGACGGCTCCGCTCGGCACGCCTGGAGGCTCGCCTCGTCGCGGCCAAGGCTCGCGCCGCCGCCCAGGAGGAGG
Organism: Phycisphaerales bacterium; assembly: GCA_020427695.1. Taxonomy (GTDB): domain Bacteria; phylum Planctomycetota; class Phycisphaerae; order Phycisphaerales; family SM1A02; genus JAGQOG01. The sequence goes on along the minus strand of JAGQOG010000403.1, from coordinate 8,890 downwards.
TGGTCCGACGGCTCGAGAGCGGCACGCGGCCGGAGGCGATCGAGCAGGCGCGGGCGGAACTTGCGGCCGCGGAGGCGCGGGTACGCGCTGCGGCGCTCCGGGTCGCCCGGCTCGAGGAGGTCGCCGCCGCATCCGGCACCAGTCCCCAGGAGGTCGATGACGCCCAGGCTGTCCTCGATGTCGAGCGGGCGAACCTCGGCGTTCGGCAGCAGGCGCTCGAGTTGGCCGTGAAGGGACCGCGGACGGAGGACATCGAGGAGGCGCGGCGCTTGCGGGAGGCCGCCGAGGCCGAGGTGGCCCTGCTCGAGGTGCAGCTCGCGGAATCGGAGTTGCACGCTCCCTTCGCCGGCGTGGTCCAAAGTCGGCTGCTCGAGCCCGGCGCCATGGTCACGCCGGCGAAGGCCGTGTTCACGCTGGCGCGGAGCGATCCCAAATGGATTCGCGTGTACGTTCCGCAGCCTGACCTCGGTCGGATCGCCGAAGGCATGCCGGCGCGGATCCGAAGCGACTCCTTCCCCGACCGGACGTTCGAGGGATGGGTCGGCTTCATCTCGCCCGTGGCGGAGTTCACGCCCAAGGCGGTCGAAACGACCGACCTTCGCACCAAGCTCGTGTACGAGGTCCGCGTCTTCGTGCACGACCAGCGGAACGAGCTGCGCCTGGGACAGCCCGTCACGGCCACCATCATCACGGCGAAGCCGGCGACTTCGGGCGATGCCGGTCAGCAGGAATGACCCGTTTGGATCCGGAGCCGCCCGAGGCAGCGTTGGCGGCGTCCGCCCCCAACCTTCTCGCGCTGCGCGAGGTTTCGAAGTCGTTCGGCCCTGCCGGGCGGGGCGGAACGATCGCGCTCCGCGATGCGACGCTCTCTTGTCGAGCGGGGGAGATCCTGGGACTGGTCGGCCCGGACGGCGCCGGCAAGACGACGCTCGTGCGCCTGGCGGCGGGACTCTTGGCGCCGACCCGCGGTTCGATCGTCGTTCTCGGGCTCGACAGCGTGAAGGACGCGGCGGAGGTTCGTGGGCGCATCGGGTACATGCCGCAGCGGTTCGGGCTGTACGAGGACCTGACGGTGCGCGAGAACCTCCGACTCTATGCCGACCTCCAGGGCGTTCCGCCCTCGACGCGAGCGGAGCGCGAGCCGCGCCTGCTGCGCATGGCGGGGCTCGGGCGCTTCCAGGACCGGCTCGCCGGTCGCCTTTCGGGCGGCATGAAGCAGAAGCTCGGCCTCGCCTGCGCGCTGGTCAAGGCGCCGGAGCTTCTGCTGCTCGACGAGCCCACGGTCGGCGTCGATCCGGTCTCCCGCCGGGAGCTGTGGCAGATCATCGCCGAGCTCGTCGAGCGCGACGACATCGGCGTGCTGCTCTCGACCTCCTACCTCGACGAGGCGGAGCGCTGCCATCGCATCGAAGTCATGCTGCGCGGCGAGATCGTGGCGTCGGGGTCGCCGGCGTCGTTCCGCGAACGCCTCGCCCAACACGTGTTCGAGACGCGACCGCGATCGCAGCGAGAGGCGCGTCGGCTGCAGGCGCATCTCCTCGATCGGGACGGGATCGCCGATGCGACCATCCGTTCGGGCCGCGTTCGACTGGTGGTGCCGGGATCCGGCGCGGCCGATGTCGGCCGTGCGATCGAGGGATTCGACACCTCGTCGGCCGTCGCGACATCGCCCCGATTCGAGGACGCGTTCATGTGCCTGGTCTCCGAGCGGTTGGCGCCGCCGCCGCGGATCGACACGGATGCGGCCGAGCCACTCGGGACGGAGGTCGTGCCGTCCCGTGGACCGGAGTCGAGGGCCGGGGAGCCGAGGGCCAGCGACGCGACGGAACGCGCGGCGAAGGTCCGCGTGAAGGGAGTCGTCAAGCGGTTCGGCGACTTCGTGGCCGTCCGGAACATCACGTTCGAAGTCGGGCCGGGCGAGATCTTCGGCCTGCTCGGACCGAACGGCGCGGGGAAGACGACGATGTTCAGGATGATGTGCGGGCTGCTGCCGGTCACCTCCGGCACGATCGACATCGCCGGACACGATCTCAGACGCTCCCCCTCGCGAGCCCGCGCCCGCATCGGCTACATGGCCCAGCGCTTCTCGCTCTACGGAACGCTCGGGGTCGAGGAGAACCTCCGCTTCTTCGGTCGGGCCTACGGCCTGCGCGGGCGGGTTCTCGAGGCGCGCCTGGAGCGTGCCTTGGCGTCGTACGAGCTCCTGCCTCGGCGCGACACGCCCGCCGGCGAGCTGCCGCTCGGCTACAAGCAGCGGCTGGCCATGGCCGCAGCCCTTCTCCATGAACCGGAGATCCTCTTCCTCGACGAGCCGACCTCGGGTGTGGATCCGCTGGCACGGCGCGAGTTCTGGCGTCGGATCGGAGCGGTGGCGGAGTCCGGCGTGACGGTGGTGGTGACCACGCACTTCATGGAGGAGGCGGAGTACTGCGACCGGATGATCGTCATGGCGCAAGGTGCCATGATGGCCGCGGGCACGCCGGAGGACATCCGCGAACGTGCTCGCTCGCCGGAGAATCCCGACCCCTCGATCGAGGACGCGTTCATTGCGCTCGCGGAGTCCGCCGCGCGCGAGTCCGGCCTGCGGGCGCAGCGGTCGGAGGCGGACGCATGACCCGCTCCATGATGCGTCTGACCGGATTCCTGCGGAAGGAGTTCCTTCAGATTCGCCGCGATCCATCGAGCATTGCCCTGGCGCTCGTGATGCCGGTCGTGCTCCTCCTGGTCTTCGGCTACGGCGTCTCCTTCGATGCCAAGGACGTGCCCGTCGCGGTGGTGCTCGAGGAGACCGGCCCCAGCGCGCGCGAGGTCGCGGCTCGTTTCGAGGCCTCGCCCTACTTCAAGGCCGTGATCGTGCATTCGATGGACGAGGCGTCGGAACTGGTGCGTCGCCAGGACGTCGACGCCATCGTTCGGTTGCGGAGCGACTTCGATCGTCGTCTGGCATCGGGATCGGCGCCGGTCCAACTGGTCGTGAACGGCGTCGATGCCAACCAGGCGCGCCTGGTCGAGGTCTACGCGCGGGGTGTGATCGGCGCGTGGGCGGAGCACCGCCGGCGGCGCGGGGACCCCGTGGCCGAACCGCCGATCGTCCTCGAGCCCCGCATCTGGTTCAACGATGCCGTCCGCAGCACGGACTTCCTGGTGCCGGGGCTGCTCACCCTGGTGATGACGCTGATCGGCGTGCTGCTTACGGCGTTGGTGATCGCCCGCGAGTGGGAGCGCGGCACCATGGAGGCGATCCTGGCCACGCCGCTGCGAACCCGCGAGTTCCTCCTCGGGAAGCTCCTTCCCTACTTCCTGCTCGGCATGGGCGGCATGGCGCTCTCGGTGGCGCTGGGAATCGTCCTCTTCGGCGTGCCCCTGCGCGGATCGTTCGCGGTTCTTGCGGTCACCAGCGCGCTCTTCCTGCTGGCTTCCCTGGGACTGGGACTCTTCCTCTCGGCGCAGCTGCGCGGCCAGTTCGTGGCCGCCCAGGCCGGAACGCTGGCGGGCTTCCTCCCGGCGCTCTTCCTCTCCGGCCTGCTCTTCGATCTCGACAGCACGCCGCGGGTGATCCAGTTCGTCAGCCACGTGGTCCCGGCACGGTACTTCGTGGCCATCAGCCAGACCGTCTTCCTGGCCGGCGACGTGTGGAGCGTGGTGTTGCCCAACAGTCTTGCCCTGGCGGGGATCGCCATCCTGCTGCTGCTTCTGACCCGCATGCGGATCGGATCGAGGCTCGACACATGATCCTCGATCGACTCCATCGCGTGCTCGCCCTGGTGCTGAAGGAGTTCCTGACGATCCTCAAGGACCCGAAGAGCCGCTTCGTGGTGATCGGTCCTCCCATCATCCAGTTCTTCGTGTTCGGCTATGCCGCGACCTTCGATGTCACCTCGGTGCGCTATGCCGTCCTCGACGAGAGCCGCACGCCGGAGTCGCGGGCACTGCTCGCACGCTTCGAGTCGTCGGCGAGCTTCGACCTGGTGGCGACGCTCGACACCGACGAGCAGATCGCGCGGTCGATCGACGCGCAGGCGGTCCGGCTGGTTCTGCACGTCGGGCCGACCTACGCCGAGAACCTGCACGCCGGTCGTCCCGCCGTGGTGCAGGCGATCCTCGACGGACGGAATTCCAACGTGGCCAGCATCGCGCTGGGGTATGTCCAGGCGATCGTTCAGCAGCACTCGGCGAGCCTCGGCGTCGGGTCGCCGATCGAGGTCGATCCCGGTCTCTCCATCGACCTGGTGGATCGCGCCTGGTACAACCCGAACCTCACGAGCCGGTGGTACATCGTTTCCGCTCTCGGCGGAACGATCTCCATGGTGGTGGTCATGCTGTTGACGAGCCTTTCGATCGCCCGCGAGCGCGAGCAGGGAACGTTCGACCAGCTTCTGGTGTCGCCGCTGACGCCGCTTGAGATCCTCGTCGGCAAGGCGACGCCTGCCGTTGTCTTCGGGCTCGCCGATGCGGCCCTGCTCTCCGCCGGTGCCGTGCTGTGGTTCGAGGTTCCGTTGCTGGGGAGCCTCGCCGCGCTTCTCCTCGGGCTCTTCGTCTTCGTGATCGCCGTCACCGGGGTGGGCCTGTTCATCTCGTCCCTCTCCGGCACGATGCAGCAGGGTCTGCTGGGCTCCTTCATGTACATCATGCCGTCCGTGATCCTGTCGGGATTCACGACGCCGCTCGAGAACATGCCCCGCTGGCTCCAGGTGCTGACGTTCGTCAACCCGCTCCGGTACGTGGTGGAGCTGCTGCGTCGCGTGTTCCTCGAAGCCGCATCGCTCCAGGACGTGGCGGGTCTGATCTTCCCCATGCTTGCGATTGCCGCGGTGACGCTCGCGTTGGCAGCCTTCTTCTTCCGGTGGCGAACGACGTAGGGGGCGCAACCAAGGCCTTCCGACGCCTCGATCCCTCGATGCCTCGATCCCTCGATGCCTCGATCCCTTGATGCCTTCGGTCGCTACTCCCCGCCCAACACCCTCGCCGCCGTCATGTCGCCGGCGACGAGCTCCACGATCGACTCCTGAAGCCGCTTGGCCTTGCCCACGGCGTCCGGCTGGACGAGCTCGTTGCAGAGGACGCTGAAGCTGCGACGGCGACCGTCGGGGGCGGTGACGAATCCGCTGAGGCACGAGACGCCGTTGATGTAGCCCGTCTTGCACTGCGCCACCACGCCCAGCGCATCCAATCGGTTGAAGCGGGATCGGACCGTGCCGGTCTCGCCACCCACGGCAAGACTCTCGATGAAGTTCCGCCCGATCGCGTTTCGCAGGCGCACCTGCTCGATCTCGTCGGGGCTGGCGTTGGGACCGGCCATGGCGGTGGCGTCGCGGTGGAAGGAGTCGAGCCAGGCGGTGAGCATGTCGGCGGTCACGCGATTGTCGCGGCTCAGGCCCGATCCATCCGCCACCTGGAGGGGGGCGGCGAGCCGATCGCCGACCCGCTGCTGCACGACGTGCCGCACCGCGCCGGCGCCGGTGGCCCATGAACCGGGCTGACCCGTCATGGCCCGGCCCGTGCGCTTGAGAAGCGACTCGGCGTAGAGATTCTGGCTGTCGGTGTTGCAGCGGGCCACCACCGTGGCGATCGGCGTCTGGACGATCGGGCCAACCAGCCGCCCGGCGGCCTCGCCGTCGTCGGCACTCGCCACGCGGCTGGCCGCAACGTGGACGCCCGCGGTCTCCAGCCGTTCGGCCAGGAGTCGGGCGAAGAACTCGGGGACGTCGTTGATCGTGACCGGGACGGGCTCCTTGGCGGCGTACTTCACGTTGCCGAACACGGTGAAGGTGTTGACATCGGCGGGGCGCGTCAGCCAGACGGTCTGCCGATCGTTTGGACCCGTGCGCGCCGTGGCCTTGTTGACGATCTGGATCCAGGAGGCGTGCGGTCGCAGGTCGCCGACCTCCGGCCGGGCCTGGGTTCCCGGCCGCGGGAAGAAGTGCAGGACGTTGGTGTGGAAGTTCAGTCCGGACACCTGGGCGAAGGAGCGCGTGTTCAACTGCTCCACCGGCCAGGACGGATGGACCGGCTCCCGGGCGAACACCCGGTCGTCCACCAGAAGCTCCTTGACCCCGCGGATGTCCGCGGCCTTCACCGCGCTGACCCAGAGTCCCAGCAGCTCTTCGACATCCATGCCCTGGTGCGTCACGCCCGAGGCGTCCGTGTAGCTCATCAGCTCGAGCAAGGCCGGGTCGCCGAACGCGGGGTCGCCGTCGCCGATCACCCAGAGCCGCTCGCCGTCGTGCACCAACCGCGTCCGAAAGAAGAACTCCGGCCCCAGCACGTGCAGGGCCGTCCCGCTGGAGAGCACCTTCATGTTGCTGGCCGGGATCATCGGCCGCTCGCCCTGAAGGGAGACCAGCAGCTCGCTGGAATCGCTCTCGCGAACGCTGACGCTGACGGCGGCATCCCCGAGTCCAGCTCGGGCGATCGCGGTTCGAACGTCGTCGGCCAAGCCTGCCACCGCCAGGGAGCAGGTGTGAAGGGCAACCGCGAGAAGGGCGATGACGGGGGCGAATCGGCGCATCGTTTCAGAGTCGGGGCGTTCGGAGTGGGACGACGATCCTACGGCGCCGGGCCGGCTTCCGGAGGAACAGTTCGGGGGCCAGGTGGATTCTGCATTTGATCGGCGAAACCGAGTGGTGTTCATCCAGAGTTCCGGGCGAAAGCGGACCATGACGGCAAGGGAGAATCCGTTGGGTGGGACTGGGCGCGTGGCGTTCCGGGCCAACACCTGAGCTCCAACCGTTTCGGGAACGTCCGTTTCGCTCCGCCGCCGGGTGTCGGACCTCCCGTCGGGCGTGGTGACCCCTCTGCTACAGTGCGGAACCTGCACGGTGTCCGGCCGCATCCCTGGAGCGTGCCGTCCGGAAAGGAGGCCTCCCCATGCCCAGCATCAGCCCGTTGGTCGTCGCCTTCGCACTGGTTGCCGCCGGAACGGCGCTCGGGCCCTGGCTCGCGCCTCTGGCCCCGCTGGTCCCGGCCACTGCGCCATCCGGGCCCGCCGTGGATCGTGATGCCGCACCGATTCGCGTCGTCTACTGCACCCACTCCGCGGGCTATCGCCACGAAGTGCTTCCCGAGTCCCGCGCGATCATGTCCAAGTTGGGCGAAACGCACGACTGGCTGGAGGTGTTCGTGACCGACGACGTGTCCGATTTGACACCCTCGCGGCTCGACGAAACGGACGTGCTCATGCTGTACACCTCGGGCACGCTCCCCATGACCGGCGAGCAGAAGGAGGCCCTCCAGTCGTTCGTGGCCCGGGGCGGCGGGATCGTCGGTGTGCACTCGGCCTCGGACACCTTCCACGACTGGGATTGGTTCGTGAGGACGATCGGCGGGGAGTTCGACGGCCATCCCTGGCACGAGCGGGTGGGGCTGCTCGTGAAGGACACGACGCATCCCGCCACCGCCCATCTCGGATCGCGCTTCGAGATCGTGGACGAGATCTACCAGTTCAAGCGGCTCAACGACGATCGCGACACCCTCATCGAGCTCGACACCAGCAGCGTCGATCACGACGTCGTGCCCGGGCGTGCCTACCCGACCGCATGGACGTTGCGCTTCGGCGACGGCAGGGTGTTCTACACGGCGTTGGGTCATCGGCCCGAGGTGTGGCGCGATCAGCGCTTCGTGGACCATGTGCTCGGAGGCATCCGCTGGGCCGCCGGCCGGGAGGGTCCGATGCCGGCGGCGCCCGCAACGCCCGCCCCGACCGATTCCCCCGCGCCCGCCGCGCCGCGAAACTAGCGCTGCCCGCCGTCCGCCCCGATCCCGCTGCCATGGCCTCCGCCCGCGCCCGCGTCAAGGAGCTCCGCGACCTGCTCAACCGCGCGAACCGCGCGTACTACGTCGATGCCGAGCCCATCATGGCGGACGCGGAGTACGACCGTCTGCTCGCCGAGCTTGCCGATCTCGAGGCGAAACACCCGGAGTTGGCGGACGCCGACAGCCCGACCCAACGCATCGGCGACGAATTGCTGGGCGGATTCCAGACGGTGCGGCATCGCGTGCCGATGCAGTCGATCGACAACACCTACGACGCGGACGACCTCCGGGCGTGGGCGGAGCGCACGGTTCGGACGCTGGAGGCGGACCAGGGCGACACGCTCTTCGGCGACGGACCGCGCTTCGTGTGCGATCCCAAGGTGGATGGTGTGGCCATCAGCCTCCGCTACGAGGACGGCCGGTTGGCCCAGGCGGTCACGCGCGGCGACGGCGAACGGGGCGACGATGTCACGGCGAACGTGCGCACGATCCGGGCGGTGCCGCTGCGGCTTTCCGGCCGAAGGGTGCCGGAGGTGCTGGAGGTGCGCGGCGAGATCTACATGCCCAATGCGGAGTTCGAGCGCGTCAACCACGAGCGCGAGGCGGCGGGGGAGGCGCTCTTCGCCAATGCCCGGAACTCCACCGCGGGGACGCTCAAGAGCCTCGATCCGCGCGTGGCGGCCAGCCGTCGGTTGAGCTTCGTGGCCCATGGACGCGGCGAGATTCGCGGCTTTGCACCCGAGACCTTCACCGAGTTCGTGGCCGCCATCAGGGGATGGGGGCTGCCGACCAGTCCGATGACGGAGGTGTGCGACGACGTCGACGCGGTGCTGCGGACGATCGCGCGGTTCGCCGAGAAGCGGCATGCCCTGCCCTACGGCGTGGACGGCATGGTGGTGAAGGTGGATCGCTTCGACCAGCAGGAGATCCTGGGGAGCACGAGCAAGTCGCCGCGCTGGTGCATCGCCTTCAAGTATCCCGCCGAGCAGGTCGTGACGAAGCTGCTCAAGGTCGACTGGCAGGTGGGGAAGGGCGGAACGCTCACGCCGCGGGCCACCATGGAGCCCGTGTTCGTGGCCGGCACGACCGTGCAGCACGCCACCCTCCACAACATCGAGGAGATTCGCCGCAAGGACAT
>JAGQOG010000402.1 GCA_020427695.1 Phycisphaerales bacterium | reverse complement strand
GGGCCCCGTCATCGTCGCCGTGAACTCCCTCCGGGCCGAAGGCGCAACCGGGCTCCAGATCCCCGGGGACGCTCCTCTCGACTACACGTTCGACGGCGGCATCGCCATCGCCGAAGCGTCGATCGAGGCCCCGGAACGCAACGGCATGGTGCTCGGCGCGACGGGGGCGACGGTGGAAGAGATTCGGTTCAGCGAGTCGATGCGGCAATTCGCCGCCAAGGCGATCTCGATCAACGGCGCGACGGCCCAGGCCACCGTCAATGCGCTGCCGAAGGGTCCGCCGCCGGAGGATGCCCCGCCCCGTTCGGGGCGGATACTCGAGCTCGAGCTGCCGTACGCGGTGATCGTGGATCGGATCGTGCTCGCCGACGGAACAGCGAAGCTCATGGACGCAGGCGCGACGCCGCCACTGGCCGTCCAACTCGAGGACCTGGCGGTCGAGCTCACGAGCGTGAACACCACGCAACCCCAAGCGACGACGATCGCCATCTCGTCGAAGCTGCAAGGCACGGGCAGGCTGGCGGTGGACGGCACTGCGAACCTCCTCGGCGAGAAGCAGGCGGCAGACCTCACGGTCACGCTTGCGGGCGTTCCACTGCCGCCATACGACGCGGTGGCCGGCTACTACGCCGGCTACAAGGTCGACACGGGGCGACTCTCCTCGACGATGCCCATTCGGATCGACGGCCCGACGATCACGGGCGAACTGGACTTCACCTTCGCCAACATCGACCTCGGCGAGAAGGTCGAAAGCCCGGTCGCCCCGGATCTGCCGCTCGATCTCGGCGTCTCGATCCTCAAGGACGGCGAGGGCAACGTCACCGGGAAGGTGACCTTCGAGGGCGACATGACCTCGCCCAGCTTCAACTTCGGCGACCTCGTGTTCCGGGCCATCTTCGGCCTCGTGGGGAAGATCATCACGGCGCCGTTCCAACTGCTGGCGGGCGCCTTCGGCGGGGGCGATGCCGACATCTCCTTCGTGGCCTTCGAGCCGGGAGACACGGATCTGGTCGAAGGCGAGATCGGCAAGCTCGACATCCTCGCCGAGGCCCTTCTGGATCGCGCCCAACTCCACCTCGGCGTGGTCGGCCATGCAACCTCGGACACGGATGTCGCCGCGCTCCGCTCGAGCATGCTGCGCGAGGCGATGTTGGAGCAGTTGCGTTCCGCGTCACCGACCCTCACGACGCTGAGCGACGATCTCTACCGGCAGGGCGTGATCACCCGCTATTCGGCCTTGCCAGCGCCGGCAACGGAGCCGACGTTCGAGCAGATGGAGCAGGCGGTCCTGGCGACGGTGGAAGTGCCGCTCGAGCGCAGGATCGACCTGGCCCAGCGTCGTGCCGCACGCGTGGCCGAGATCCTGCTCGCCGAGCACGGACTCCCCGCCGATCGCGTCTCGACGAGCGTGCCCGACGGCGACGCCCTCGACGCGGAGTCGCCGCGAGCATCGTTCGAGCTGAAGTAGAACGGCCAGCGGGTCCGGAACAGCGCGAAGGGTGCCACAACACGTAGGGTGCCACAACGCGAAGGGTGCCACGGCGCGAAGGGTGCCACGGCCATCCTGGCCGTGCGCCCGGCCCCCGCGCACACCCCCATCCCGCCACACCGGCGCCGCCCCCATTGCCGGTATCCTCCCGTCCATGCTCCCACTTCTCCTCGTCGCGGTCCTGGCCGCTTCGGACCGCGCATGGCAACCCGCTCCCGACCACCTCATGACGAGATGGGGCGCGACCATCGATCCCGCGCACGTGCACGCGTCGTATCCGCGCCCGACGATGGCGCGGCGGGCGTGGCAGAACCTCAACGGAGTGTGGGAGTTCGAGCCGGCGGACGCGGGCGCAGACGAGACTCCTCCCGTCGGCCGCACGCTCGGCGGCACGATCCTCGTGCCGTTCCCGGTCGAGTCCGCGCTCTCCGGAGTCGGAAGGCACCACGAGCGCATGTGGTACCGCCGACGGTTCGAGGCGCCGTCCGAATGGCGCTCGGGCCGTGTCGTGCTCCACCTCGACGCCGTGGACTGGTCGACCGTGGTGTGGATCAACGGCATCGAGGTCGGACGGCATCAGGGCGGCTACGACCGGATCAGCCTCGACATCACGGATGCGCTGCGCGAAGGCCGGGACCAGGAACTGATCGTTTGGGTCGAGGATCCGACCGACCGCGGCACGCAGCCTCGCGGGAAGCAGGTGCTCGAGCCGAGCGGCATCTGGTACACGCCGTCGTCGGGCATCTGGCAGACCGTTTGGATCGAGCCCCTTCCCGTCCACGGCGTGCGCGACGTTCGCATCGACGCCGCCCTGGCGGACGGCTCGGTGCGGATCGACCTCCCGGGCGCCACCCTGCCCGACGGCGGACGCGCCGAGCTCGTCGTGCGCGAGGGCGACGCGACCGTTGCCCAAGCCGCCACCACGACCGGGCACGCGACCGTGCGCGTGCCGACGCCCCGACCCTGGACCCCCGACACCCCCGCAATGTATGCGCTGGACGTGCGCATCCTCGACGACGCCGGCACCGTGGTGGACGAGGTCGAGTGCCCGTTCGCCTTTCGGACGATCGGCATCAGGCGGGGCGATGACGGCGTCCCCCGCGTCGCGCTCAACGGCAGCCCCGTGTTCCTGGTGGGCCCGCTCGACCAGGGATTCTGGCCCGACGGCCTGTACAGTCCGCCGAGCGACGAGGCCATGCGCTTCGACATCGAGTCGATGAAGCGACTCGGCTTCAATGCGGTGCGCAAGCACGTCAAGGTGGAGCCCGAGCGCTGGTACCACCTGTGCGACACGCTGGGGCTGCTGGTGCTCCAGGACATGCCCAGCGGCGACCGCTCCATCGGACCGAACGATCCCGACATCGTGCGCTCGGCGGAGTCCGACGCGCAGTTCCGCCGCGAGCTGCGCCGCCTTGTCGAGGATCGGGGGCGCCATCCGAGTGTGATCGCATGGGTCGTGTTCAACGAAGGCTGGGGCCAGTCCGACACGCTCGGCATGACCGACTTCACCAAGGCGCTCGATCCCACGCGTCCGGTCATCTCGGCCAGCGGCTGGACCGACCGCGGCACGGGCGACATCAAGGACCACCATGTGTACCCGGGACCCGGACCGTTGCCGATCGACCTCGGCCGCGCCACCTTCCTCGGCGAGTTCGGAGGCCTTGGCCTCGGCGTCGACGGGCACACCTGGAACGCCAAGTCGTGGGGCTATCGCGGCGCAAGCGACCAGGCGGACCTCACGAACCAGTACGTCGGCCTGCTCGAGCGCCTGTGGCGCTATCGCGATGCGGGACTGTCGGGCGGCATCTACACACAGCTCACCGACGTCGAGACCGAGTGCAACGGACTCTTCACCTACGACCGGGCGGTCCTGAAGGTGGACGCGGATCGCGTTGCCAAGGCCAACCGCGGGCGCTTTCCGTCGCTTCGCTCGCTGACGGTGCCTTCGGACGGGCCACCGGCCCGGTGGCGCTATCTGGAGGGCGAAGCACCCGCCGGCTGGACCCAGCCCGATTTCGACGACCGTTCGTGGAGGCAGGGCCCCGGGGGATTCGGGCGGGCCGGGACGCCGGGCGCGACGATCGGCACCGAGTGGACCAGTCCTCGGATCGCGTTGCGGCGCCAGTTCGACCTCAATAGCCTGCCGGCGACCTGGCGCGTGCGCATTCATCACGACGAGGACGCGAGGGTCTACCTCAACGGGGCCCTGGTGGCGGAGTTGAGCGGATATACGACCGAACCAGTGGTGATCGAGCCCGGTTCGGAAGCGACCGGTGCCCTTCGCATCGGCACCAACATCCTGGCCGTGGAATGCCGCCAAACCACCGGCGGCCAGTTCATCGACGCCGATCTCGTGGAAGTTGTCCCCGTTTCGGACTGACCCGCTCGCCGCGCTGCCGTGCGAGCCGCGCCGTTCGTATGCGGGCGAGGGGTCATGCCACGCGGCAAATCGGGCGACCTTGGCATTCCTGGCCTGTTTCCGGTTGCTTGACCCCCCAAGTCAGGCTAGATTCTGGCCACGTCGCCGCGGTTTCGTCGCGGCTGGCGTTCCGTTTCGTTGGCGACGTCCATGACCAAATGATCGACCGAGCCTCGCTACTCGTCTTGCGGTTCCCCACCGTGTGTGATCATGGCTCGTAGGCGCGTTGCCCACCATCCCAAGTCGTAGCCTTCCCCCCGCGGCCGGACACCGGCCAGGCTGCGGTCGCTTCAACTTCCCCGCCGGACACTCTGAACCAAGGACACTGCTCTGAGCCAGCGACGCTTCTTTCGACGCGGAGACCACACGCCTTCCGGGCCGCGGGTCAACGAACGCATCCGAATCAGTCCGATCCGCCTGATCGACCAGGATGGCGAGATGGTCGGTGTGGTGGAACTCGACGAGGCCCGGCGGCGCGCCCACGAGGCGGGTCTCGATCTCGTCGAGATCGCCGCGGATGTGAAGCCGCCGGTGGTCCGGATCATGGACTACGGCAAGTACAAGTACGAGCAGGCCAAGAAGGACAAGGCCAGCAAGGCCAAGTCGAAGGTCAGCGAGCTGAAGGAGGTCCGCATGGGCCGATCGATGAAGATCGATCCCCATGACGTCGAGATCCGCCTCCAGCAGGCCCGACGGTTCCTTCTCGAAGGCCACAAGGTCCAGATCGTCCAGAACTTCCGCGGCCGCGAGATCGCGCACCGGTCGCGCGGCAACGAGCGCATGCAGGACATCATCGAGCGGCTGTCCGATGTCGGGAAGCTCGAGACGGCGCCCCGTCTCAACGGACGGCGCATGACGATGATCATCGGTCCCGACAAGCCGAAGATCGAGATCTACAAGCGCAAGGGCGGCGTCATCCCGAAGGCCCAGGAGATTCCAGACGACGAACCCGACACCGACGAGGATGGCGGCGAGGAGCTGGAGCACGACGTTCAGGACGCCAGGGAGCACGAGGACGCGAAGCCCTAGCTGAAGGGGCCCGAACCGATGCACAGGAACCTGCGCCGAGTGGTCGTCCTTTCGATCGCCCTGCCGAGCACCTGGCTGACCGCGTGCTCGTCGTCCCCGGCGACGCTCGAGGGCGAGACCGGCTTCGGTGCGGCATCGTCCGCCCCGCGCGAGGCAACGGACCCGATCCTGGTCTCCGTGTGGCTGGTGGACGGCTGGCCCAGGCCGGACGGGTTCGCGTTCGGCATCGATCCGGTCGCGACCGACCTGGGCGGACTGGAACCGGTGTCGTCCACCTTCCGCGCCGAGGGCCTGCCGGCGAACACCTATCTCCTGACGGCGGACGGTCTCGCTGGCATGGAGCGGGACATGAACACCGGCGACCACATGCGCGTCGTGACCGCGCCTCGGCTCCTCGTCGAGCCCGGCCAAGAGGCGGCGATCACCATCGGTTCAGCCGACGAGCCGACGCCGGCATTCCACTTGGCGCTCCGCGCGGCACCCGCGGCGGGCGGCACCGAACTCTCGTGGCACTGCGAAACGGCCGACCGCGGCGAGGCCCGGACGGCCGCCGATGCCGATCCCTACGCGATCCCGACCGGCCAGGCCTCCGCCACGCTCCTTGGCACCCGCCCCGGCGGAGGCTGGCGGCTGTTGGTGGTTGCCGCAGGCGTCGGCAGCCCCAATGCGCCAATGCCGTGACGCCTCGATGCCTTGATGCCTTGATGCCTCGATGCCTCGCCAGCCCTACCCCGTCCGCTCCCGGTACATCCACCACTCCACCATCAGAAGTGCGAGACACGCCCCCAAGGCCCACGGCCAGAGCGGCGTCTGCACCGCGTCGCTGGCCTTCGCGCCGGCCACGCGATCCTCGCCCAACTTGACCTCCGGCCTCGCGGCGACGCGGCTTTCCTGGTCCGAAAGCAGGTTCACCGCAAACCGGCGGCGCACCCGACCCGACTCGCCGGGCTGCGTCCAGGAGAGCTCGTAGACGCCAGTGCTCCGCACGGGCCCCCAACTCACACTGGTGTCGGTGGCCGTCACGGGTTCGCTGGTGCCGTCGGGCAGTGTGATCTTGAGATCGTCGGCGGTGGCCGGCACGCGAGCGGTGATGGCTTGGCCGGCGCGGAGACCGTCGGAGGCGATCGCCTCGCGGGTGTTCCCGAGGAACTCCACCGCGTTGCACACCATGTTCACGAGGCTGCGCCCGAACGGTCCGTTGGTGTCGAGTGGATTGAACGTCACATGAACGAGCGAGAGCGCGCCGCGGGAAACGGCCACGACCAGCGGACCCTCGGCGGCCTCGGCCAAGACCTGCACGTCGGACCCGGGGGCGATCGTGTGCATCCTGGAGACGTAGAGGTCGTCGAGATCCGCAAACCGGAAGATCGGATGGTCGCCGCGCAGCGCCCGCACCAGCACATGCTCCTTGATGCCGTACTCGTTCAGCCCTTCGACGGGCGGCGCCGAGCCGAACGAGAGGATCCTTGCCGCCTTGGGCATCTGCTTGGGAACGACATCGTCGAGCACCACCACGTCGTACTCGTCGGCCCGGTCCTCCTCGACCAGCTTCGCGAAGTCGTCGGCGGAGAGGATGTCCAGCCGCTCGATCATCACGCCCTCGAGGCCGACCAGGACCTCGCGCAGGAAGAACCCCTTGGGATCCACGAGCGCGACCTTGAGCCGACGCGCGGGAGGCAGCACCATGTTCGCCCGATCGTCGACGGGGAAGTCGTCCTGGTGCAGAAGCGACACTTCGACCAGGGCGTCCCGGGCCTGCTCGAAGGGGAGGAAGACCACTTGTTCGCGCCCGGGCTGGTAGAGGCTGGTGGTCGGATCGATCCCCGCGGCGGCCAGCTTGACGGGCTTGGGCGTGATGGCTCGAACCACGCCGTCGACCGCAAGCTGCACATCCACCTCGGCCGGCTCGGGCCCGAAGTTCGCCACC
This sequence comes from Phycisphaerales bacterium, assembly GCA_020427695.1. GTDB lineage: Bacteria > Planctomycetota > Phycisphaerae > Phycisphaerales > SM1A02 > JAGQOG01. The sequence continues at coordinate 9,125 of JAGQOG010000402.1, read as the reverse complement.
GACACGAACACCTGCACCGTGCCGGGACGATCGTACGGACGGTCGGCCGCCACCCCCACGATCGCCACGTTCGCCGTCTCGGGATCGCCCACGACGGTGTACTCGAGCGACTCTCCGCCCCGCAGGACCTGTTCGGAAAGATCGGCGATCTCGCCGTCGCTGTAGAGCTCGAGCGCCGCGGGCTGTTCGACCGGGCGGTCCTTGGCGTCGGGATCCACGTTGGTGGTGAACGCCCGCGCAAGCGCCAGCGCCTCCTCGAGCCGAGTCGTGCCGTCCGTCGGCTGGATGCCCTCGATCGCCGCCAGGAGCTGGCTGCGGGAGTCGGTGAACGGCGTGCGCACCTCCGCCCGGTCGCTGAAGGCGATGACCATCACTTCGCCGGGGTCGCCGCCGAAGATGCCGCCGCCGAAGAGCCGCTCGATCCGTCCGCGGGCCAGACGCTTCGCCTGCTGAAGGCGGGTGCGATCCTCGCCGCCGTCGGTGGCATTCATCGACGCCGAATTGTCCACCAGGATCACCGTGCGGCCGCCACGGCGACTCCCCGCATCGACCTGCGGCTGCGCGATCGCGAAGGCAAGGAGCGCCAAGGCCAGCAGTTGCAGAAGGAGCAGGATGCTGAAGCGCAGGCGCTGGAACGGTGCGTTCGCGCGGAGGTCTTCGGTGGCCTGGCGCCAAAGCAGCGTGGAGGCGATCGGCATCGGCCGCCGTCGCAGGCGCAGGAAGTAGAGCAGCACGAGCGGCGGGATCACCGCGGCCGCGAGCAAGAGCCCCGCCAGCGGGGTGAGCCAGGTCACTTGAGGAGTCCCCGGCGGCGCAGGTACTCGAGCAGGAGCGTGTCCATGTCGGTGCCGCTGTCGACGGTGGCGTGGGTCATGTCGCGCCGGACGCAGTAGTCGCGCAACGTTCCGCAGTACGCGTTGAGGTTCTCGCGGTACTTCTTGAGGAGGCCGGGCGTGACCGTGACTTCGGCCACGTCCTCGTCCTCCATGTCGGTCAGTCGCAGATCGCCGCTCAGCCCGTGGTTGCCGGGATCGACCTCCTCGGGGCTGAGCACCTGGAGGCAGAAGGTGTCGTAGCCCCCGCCCGACACGTACCGGAGCCCCTTCTCGTAGCCCTCCTTGTAGAGGAAGTCGGAGAGGACCACCATCACGCCCTTGCCTTGGCGCGAGAGGGCGATCGTCCGCATCGCGTCGTCGAAACCCGTGGCGCCACCGGGCTGGCGCTGCAGCAGCCAGGCGCCCATTTCCTGGGTGCGCCGCCGACCCCGCAGGTTCGACAGCCGCTGGAGTCCTTCGCCTCCGAAGGTGAACAGGGTCACGCGGTTGTGGTTGGCGAGACCGATGTACCCGAGCGCCATCGCCAAACGCTGGCAGAACACGAACTTGTTCGGCGACCCGTAGTCCATCGAGGCGCTGGCATCGATCCCCAGGAGAAGGGACAGATCCTCCTCCTCGAGGAAGAGCTTGAGGAAGAGCCGGTCGAGCCGGGCGTAGATGTTCCAGTCCACGAACCGCAGGTCGTCGCCGTGGACATAGTGCCGGTAGTCGGCGAACTCGACGCTCATGCCGCGGCGCTTGCTTCGCCGCTCGCCCTGGAGCTTGCCGGCGAAGATCTTCCGGCTGACGACATCGAGCTGATCGAGCTTCGCCATGAGGCGGCTGTCGAGCAGCTCGTCGACGCGGGTTGGTCGGCTGGCGGCGGTGGACATGGCGGGGGGACCGATTCGGGATCAAGATAGCCGCCCCGCGCGATCCGGGCGCGTTCCGCGGGCGGTTCGAACCCTCGGTTTGACCCGAGGGCACGCGCGGGTCACCATGCCCCGGACCGTCGCCGCGACCGATGCGATGGCGGCACGCGGCAGCATCGACCCGGGAGCACGCGTTGGCCAAGAAGTCGAGCAAAGTGACGCCATCGACGCCGTCCCGAGCGACGAAGCGGCGTGGTCCGCAGCGCCGCGAGACTCGATCCGCGCCCCCGTCTGTGCCACGGCGGGACTCGGCCCCCCTGCCTCGGATCGTCCTCGCCGTGGTGCAGTCGATCGACCGCACGGACTTCCTCGCCGCCGTTCGACGAAGCCGGGCGCTCCATCGACCCTGGTGCGCCCCGCCCGCGACGATCGCCGCCTTCGACGAGTGGCTCGTGCGCAGCAGCACGCCCCGCTTCTGCAACTTCCTGCTGCGGCTGGCGGCGACGGACGAGCTCGTGGGTGTGGTCAACGCGAGCGAGATCGTTCGGGGCTCGTTCCAGAGCGCCTACCTCGGGTACTACGCGTTCGAGCCCTTTGCGGGACGCGGCCTGATGTCGGTGGGACTCTCCATGGTCATCGATCAACTGCTCGGGCGGAACGGTCTCCATCGGCTCGAGGCCAACATCCAGCCGAGCAACGAGTCGTCGCGCCGCCTGGTCCAGCGTCTCGGGTTCCGCCTCGAGGGGTATTCGCCGCGCTACCTGAAGATCGCCGGACGCTGGCGGGACCACGAGCGCTGGGCCCTGCTGGCGGAGGAGTGGAGGGGCCGGCGCTCGTGAGCAGCCCCGGCCCTTGATTTGCCCGGCATTCCCGCGAAGATGAACACCCGAGCCGCGCTTCGGCGCTCTCGGCCGTTCCGTCGCCACGCACGCGCCCACGCGACGGGCAAGGAGAACAACCGTGACCGCACGCCTTCATTCGAGCATGCTCGTGTCGATGTCCGTTGCGCTCGTGGTCGGACTGGGTGGCGCCCGCGACGGTGCCGACGGCTCCGCCGCGGTCGGCGCGGCGCCGCCTCCCGCCGCCGAACCGCCGCCGAACGCCCCCGACTATCCCCGGCTCGGACGCGAGATCGTGGAGCTCGTCCGCGAGAACTTCCTCGACGCCGATCGCGCCGAGCAGTGGGCGGCGCTCAACGGCGCCTACGCCGCGGACATCGCGGATCCCGAGACGTTCGCTCGCGACACCCGGCGGGTGCTGTCGCTCCTCGGCGCCTCCCACACCGCCTACTACACGATCGACGATCCCGAGCATGCGCCGCTCGAAGACCTCTTCGGCGCCGCGCTGGGCAAGCCCGCCGTGCGCATCGAGAGCATCGGCGCCGACCTCCGCGCCGACGGTGTCGTGCGCGTGGTGTTTCGAGGCGGTCCCGCGGACATCGCGGGCCTGCGACGCGGCGATCGCGTGCTCGCCGTCGGCGACATGGAGCGGTTCCACCCTGTCCGTTCCTTCCGCGGCCGCGCCGGCGAACGCGTGCGCCTGACGGTGGCCCGCGAGCCGGCGGCGCCTCCGATCGACGTGGTGGTGGTGCCCCGCCTGATCCAGCCGCGGCGGGAGTGGGTGGAGGCGTCCGAGCGTGGTGCCGCCCTGCACGCGTCCGGCGGCAAGACGATCGCCACCCTCCCCCTCTACGCCTGCGCGGGCGAGGACGCCAACGCGATCGTGCGGGCGGCGATCGCCGGTCCCTTCCGGGAGGCCGACGCGCTGGTGCTCGACCTGCGCGAAGGATGGGGCGGATGCAATCCGGACTTCCTCGACCTCTTCAGCACGTTGCCGCCGCGCCTCGAGCAGCGGTTCCGCAACGGCGAACCCGTCGTGATCGACGACCAGTGGCGGAAGCCGCTGGTGGTGCTGGTGAACGAACGCACGCGGAGCGGCAAGGAGGTCGTCGCCCGCACGATTCAGCGCAAGGGCGTCGGCGTCGTGGTGGGCGAGCGAACCGCGGGGGCCGTCCTCGGCGGGCGCGTCTTTCCGCTCTCGGACGGATCGCTGCTCTTCCTCGCCGTGGCCGACATCGCCGTGGACGGCGAGCGTCTGGAGGGCGTCGGCGTCGAGCCCGATGTGACGGTGGCCGACGATCTCGGCCACACCGGCGGACGCGATCCGCAGTTGGAGCGGGCGATCGAGGTGGCGGCGGAGCTGGTCGGCACGGGGGGTTGACGCCGGAGCGTTCGTGCCCGGATCGGCGCCGACGTTCGATGGCCGCTCCGCGTCAGCGTGCGCCGGCGGCGTCGGCGCCCCCGGCGAGGCCGGCGCCGCGCGGCACCCGCTGGAGGAGCCGCCGCACGATCTCGTCGGTGTCGATGCCGTCGGCCTCCGCCTCGAAGGTGCGGATGATCCGCTGCCGGAGTGCCGGCAGCGCCGCCCACTCGACGTCGGCGAACGCCACCGCGTAGCGGCCGTCGATCAGCGCCTTGACCTTGGCGGTCGAGACGATCGCCTGCGCTCCGCGCGGGCTGACCCCGACCGCGATCCAGTTGTCGAGGCCCGACGGCATGTGCGGGCTTCCGGGATGCGTGGACAGCACGAGTCGCACGATCCAGTCCTGGACGAACGGCGGGACGACGATCCGCCGCGCCAATCGCTGCGCCTGGAGGATGCGCGGCCCGTCGATCACGGGCCTGGCCGCCTGGGACGCCGAGCGCGTCGTGCGATCCAGGATCCGCCCCACTTCCTCGCGCGTCGCGTACGGCACGACGATCTTCAGGAGGAACCGATCGAGCTGCGCCTCGGGCAGCGGGTAGGTGCCCTCCTGCTCGATCGGATTCTGCGTGGCCATCACGAAGAACGGGCTCGCCAGCGGGCGGGTCACGCCCCCCACCGACACGCTGCGCTCCTGCATCGCCTCCAGCAGCGCCGCTTGGCTCTTGGGCGTCGCCCGGTTGATCTCGTCCGCCAGCACCAGTTGGGCGAAGATCGGGCCGGGACGGTAGTCGAAGCGCCGACGACCCGTGGTCGGATCGTCCACCACCACCGTCGTTCCCGTGATGTCCGACGGCATCAGGTCGGGGGTGAACTGGATGCGGGAGAAGGGCAGCGAGAGCGCCTCGCCCAAGGTGCGGACGAGCAGCGTCTTGCCCAGGCCCGGAACGCCCTCGAGGAGCACATGGCCGTTGGCCAGGAGCGCCACCAGCGTCTGCTCGACGACCTGGTCCTGGCCCACCACGACCTTCCCGACCTCGCGCCGCAGCACGGTGAAGAGGTCTCGAAACGCGGCGCAGCGCCGTTGCACGGAGGCGATGTCGTCGAGCCCGGCGTCGAACGCCTCCGCGGTCGGCATGGCCACCGCGGCCTCGATCGCCGCCGCATCGGCCGCTTGGCGTTGCCCGGACCGGGACTCAGCCACTCGGCTTCTCCTTCTCGTCCTCGGAACGCGGCTGCTGGGCACGTCGCTTGGCCTTCAGGAGACGCGCGGTCGCCGACACGTCGTCGTCCGCGACCGGCGGTTCGGACGACGACGGGGGCGCCGACGACGCTGGCGTCGGACGCGGCGGTGCCTGTCCCGACGACTCCTGGGCCACGTCGATGCTCTCCGCCTCGCTCTGCTCCGCGTCGAACCGGCGCGACGCGACCGATGGATCGGCCGCGGCCGCGCCAGCGCCACCACGCTCGCGCTGCTTCGCCGCCTCCTCGCGGGCCCGCTTCCACGCGGCCACGGTCGCGTCGCTCGTCGCCTCGGACGGTCGGAAGAGCATGCGGCTCCAGCGAGCGATCGTCTCGGGATCGATGGCGATCCGTCGGCTGGCCACATCGAGAACGAACAGCGCCGCGGCCACGATCGTGAGGAGGTCCCAGATGCGCTTCGGGCTGCGCGGCATCTCGAGACCCTTGCGATCGAAGAAGCCGGTCACGCCCAGCGGATCCTCGGACAGCACGCGCCCACCCGTCCGCTCGGCGACCGCCCGGAGCAGGGCAAGGTTGTCGCGCACGGAACGGAACTCCCGGGCGTACGGCACCGCCACGGCGCCCTGCACGGTGCCCTTGGTCTGGCCGTCCGCGGCCCCGAAGGCCACGTTCACGAGATACGCCCCTTCCCGATCGACGGGAAACTCGGCGCGGTAGCGACCGGGTCCGATCTGCTGTAGGGGAAGATCGACGATCGTGTTGTCCGGGCGCAGGACGCGGGCGTCGGTGCGGAGGAAGTTCAGGAAACCCGTCGACTCGCTGAGCGCCTCGAGCTCGACGATGCCCTTGTCGCCCTCCTGCCTTGTGCGCAGAACCACGTTCTGCGGCGTCGGCGGGCGCATCACCCAGCGCAGGGTCTGCTCCCAAAACGGCCGGTAGTCCGACCAGCCCAGCCACGACAATCCCCAGCGGCCGCTGGCGTCGGAGGTGAAGGCCACCGACTTCCCGAGGCCGTAGTTCCAGTTGGCGTAGATCGGGTCGTCCGCCTCCTGTGTGCGATGGAACACCGGCACTTCGGCCAGTCCGTCACGACGAGCGGTGAGCACGTAGCCCGTGATCGGCGGCACCCCGCCGAAGGAGGCGATCGGCCCCGGAATCGGAACGAACGTGGGCTGCATGCCCTTGGACTCTTCGACGATCAGCGTGCGGGCCACCATCTGGGCTTCCTTCACGAACACCTGGGGCAGGTTCTTGGGGTTCGTGACGTTGTAGAAGCGGCCCCCGGTCGCGGAAGCCACGGACTTCATGGCAGCCATGTCCTGGGCGGTGCCGTGGCCGCCGACCATGACGGTCGTGATCGTGACCTTCGCCGCCTGGTACTTCACCATCAGGGCGGTCGTCGGCGGCGAGGGATCGCCGTCGGAGATCACGATCGCGTGACGCTGCCCCACGTTCACACTGGTGAGTCCCTGGAGCGCGAGCGTCATCGAGCTGCCGAAGTCGGGCATGTCGCCGACGACCATCTTCTTCGCCGCGGCGACCGGCGCCGACTTGTCTCCGGCCTTCTGCATCGGGAAGGCCCAGGACGATCCGTTGACGGCGCCCACGCCGAACCCGCCGAAGGTCACGATGCCGACGTAGTCCTGGCTGCTGATCGCCTCGATGGCGGCGATCGCGACCTGCTGGCCCCAGAAGTTCCCCTGGGGCATCTCGCAGGAGTGCATGATCAGCGCCAGCGCGCCGCTCGGAAGCTGGCGCGACTGCGGCGGATCGAGCCGCACGGGGAGCGCCTTCGAAAGATCGGAGTCGATCCAACCGCCGGCGCCGAAGCTCTCCGGGCCGCCCGTCATGACCAGGCCGCCCCCGAGATCGTGCACGTAGGCATGGAGCGCCGAATCCATCTCGAGCGAGAGCGCCCACTTGGGCACGTTCATCAGCACGATCGCGTCGTAGCCGTTGAGGAAGGGCAGGCCGCCGACGAGCGCGTCGGGGGCGATGGTCTGCACGTCGAGGTCGCTCCCCGAGAGCGACGACACCAGCGGCGCCGCCTCCACCTCGGAGTCGGCGACCACCAGGATCCGGCCCTCGCCCGACACGAAGGTCACGCCGACCGCCACGTTGTTCTCGGGGATCGCGTCGCTGCCTTCGACATCCGGCTCGAAGATGGCGCGGAATTGGCGGGTGCCGGCGGATGTGAACTCGACCGGCTGCGAGATCACGTTGGGGCCGGGCTGGAGCGTCAGGTGGCGGCCGCCGCCTTCGGTCGAGGGATCGAGGTCGATGGGCACGTCGTTCTGGAAGAGCCGCAGGGTGCCCGTCACCTCGCGCTGGCTGCGCAGGAACATCCGCACCTCGCCCGACTGCCCGAGCCTGGCGCGGGTGGGCACCCGCAAGCCCTCGAACGTGACCTCGCTCGGATGTTCGTACTCGATCGGCAGCACATCCACCGGAATGCCGTTCGCCTTCGCGACCTCGACCGCGGCGAGCACGTTCTCCTCCGTCTCGTTGCCGTCGCTCACGAGCAGCAGCCGGTTCGCGGTGTCCTGCGGCAGCAGGGCCAGGGCGGTGCGCACCGCCGCCGCCAGGTTCGTGGCGTCGAGGTCGGGCGAGACCGTCGACGTGGACACGCCGGAGTACTCGTTGGGCAGCGCCGCGATCGCCGGATCGCGGGCAACGGTCACGACGCCGATGCGGTCGTTGGGATCGCTCTTGGCCTTGGCGACCTCCCGGAGGAACTCCTCCGACTCCGTCTGGAGCGGGAGCGGGATCGACCGGCTCACGTCAACGATCATCATGAGCGTCAGGCCTTCGCCCCGACGCACCATCGCCGGCTGGGAGAGGGCCACGCTGAGGAGCACGATCACCATGCAGCGCAGGACGGTGGCGAGTCGCGCTTGTCCCCGCGAGATCCCGCTGAAGCCGCGTCGGGCCATCCAGACCGTCGGCACGATCAGCAGGAGGAGGAGCAGCCATGCCGGCCGGTCGAACTGGATGGGCAGCGACTCGAGCATGCGGTTGGGTGAATGGTAGCGGCGGCCCGTCCCTCGGGTGGACGCCGCCCGTCGAACCGCGGGACTACTCGTCGATCCCCCGCGCCGCCTGCACGCGCTGGTTGCCCGAGTCGAGGACGTACGTCAGCCCCTCGGCGTACACGACCGCCCACGGGAAGCGCAGCCGACCGCGTTCGAATCCCTCGCCGCCCCACATGCCCAGGCACCGTCCATCGCCGGGGTCGAGTCGCTGGATCCGCGCATTGCCGAACTCCGACACGAGGAGCGTGCCGTCGGGCAGGATCGCCAGGCCGTACGGGTACATGAGCTCGCCCGGTCCGCGGCCGGCGCGACCGAACGTGCGCTTCACGGTGCCGCGCGGATCGGTGACCACGATGCGGTGGTTGCACGCATCGGCCACGAACAGCTCGGAGAGGTCGGCCGAGAAGGCCAGCGCCTGCGGGCGGTTGAACTGGTCGGGACCCTCGCCGTGCGAACCGAACGCGAACTGCACCTGCCCGGCGCGGTCGAACACCTGGATGCGATCGTTGCCGCCGTACTCGCTCACGTAGAGCAGATCGTCGGGGCCGAAGGCGATGTCGGTGGGGTAGACGAACTCGCCCGGTCCCGTTCCGTAGCGGCCGAAGCGCTGTCGCTCGTGGCCATCGGGTTCGAAGACCACGACGCGAAAGTAGTGCGTGTCGGCGACGAACACCGTGCCGTCCCGATCGACGCTCACGCCCGTCGGCTTCCCGTTGGACCACTCCGGCATCTGCCATTCGAGCTGCGGCTGTCCGTCGAGGGAGAACCGCTGCACCCGCGCCGTCTTGTCGATCACGAAGAGATGTCCCCGCGCGGCATCCACGGCGGCGGCGCGCGGGTAGTCGAACTGTCCGAGGAATCGTCCCGGCGAACCGAACACGAATGCCGTCGGCAGCGGCTGGAGCTGGTCGGGGTCGCGGCGCCGGCAACCGGGAACCGCCAGCGCGGTCGCGAGCAGCACGACCGCGATCGCACCGCGGGCCAGCGCCCGGCGCCGCAGC
>JAGQOG010000401.1 GCA_020427695.1 Phycisphaerales bacterium | reverse complement strand
TGAAAGCGCACCCAGCGCTCTCCGGGGGGTGGCCTGTTCGCTGAGTTGCCCCTTCCGCCCACCTCTGATGCTCGAATCAGTGGCGTGGTGCACGCTCGACAGCAACAGGAGTAGTGCTCCACCTCGATACCGTGCCGCACAAGAACTGTGTGGCGAAATCTACCCTTGCACTTGTGGAAAAAGCGCGCGTGCTCGAGGGGTGTTGAGTTCGCCTGATACCTTCCCGAGGCGACCTTGAAGACAGGATTCGACGGACCGTGGCTTTATGGGCCGCCGTCGGCTTCACTGCAGTGATTCACCAAGGAGAGACGCTTGAGATTCTCACTCCCCCGCCTCCTTCCACCATCCGCACAATGCCTCGCCCCTTTGCTGGCGTACTCGATCGGCGTCACAAAGCCGTGTCTCTCCGCGCCACCGCCGCCTCACAGCGGCCACGAGCCCCCCTGTGCCCTTTCACATGGGAACCCCGGAGCTCCCCCATCGGCCTCGACGTTCCTGCCACCTCCCGCCCTTCCTCATCTCATCCAATGTCCGAACGCTACCAGACGGAACCTGCCGCTCAGATTCGGACAACTGCTGTACGACGCCCGCCAGGCCGGCCCCATGCCGGCGCTGTTCTGGACCTGGGGCGAACCAGGGCCTCCGCCCCCTGCGTGGAGCGGGGAGAAGCTCGCGCCGTTTCTCTTCCTGCACCACGGATACATTGGTCTCGGAAGGACGCTCTCGTTCACGTTCGAACAATGGCTGGCGCTCAACGGCGTGACGGATGCTCAGGACCAGATGATGCTCGCGCGGCTCTATCGCTGGTGGGTCGAGTCCGGCGAGGGTTGAGTCCGTCCTGCGGATCAGGCAAGTCACACATCGGGTGGCTTGTGCGGTGCGGTCACGCTGCGCACTGACTGCCCGCACACACGGGCAATCAGTGGCACACGACATGGGAGCCCTTGATGCCTGCGGTCTCCCCTACCTTCCGCACGGCCCCCACGCGGCCAGCAGCAGGCCGAGATCCGCGCCGTTGACGACGCCGTTGTTGTCGAGATCGGCGATGCCCGTGCCGTTCCAGGCGGCGAGGAGCAGGCCGAGGTCGGCGCCGTCGACGGTGCCGTCGCCGTTCAGGTCGCCGAGGCAGTCCGGGACGGGCGTGCCAATGTCCAGGAGCTCGTCGGTGTCGATGTTGACCCAGGCGGGCTCGTCGTGGAACGCAGGGTTCCAGTTGCTCCGGCTGCGGGCGAGACGCACCACCGGGCCCACCTCGACGCCGGCGAACGCGCCGCTGGGCACGCCGTTCCAGGCGCCGGTGGCATCGTCGCGCTCGAACGTCTTCACGTTTCCGCCGTTGACGGCGTAGAGCCGGCCGGAATCATCGAAGTCGATCCCGGTCAGCGCGGGGAAGCCCCCCACCGACTCGACCTCCATGTACTGGCCGGCGGCATTGACTTCCACGCCGCTGGCCTTGCCGCCCGACTCCGACGAGAGCCAGAGGCGATTGTCCACTGGATTGAACGAGAGCCGCGTGGCGCCGCCGACCATGAGCGTTGGCTCGATGGGACGGACGACCACCGGCTCGACCTCCGACTCGAGTGCGCGCGGGAACTCGACGATCGAGCCGCCGAAGCCCGAGGTGGCCGGAATCAACACGAACACGCGGTCCGTGGCGTCGTCGTAGGCGATCGCCGACGGCGGGCCCGGCACCTGGACCGATGCGAGGAGCGTGCCCGAGAGATCGCGCCGGCGCACCACGCCGAGGTTGGGCTCGATCTCGTAGAGGTCGCTCAGGCGGCCGAGCGCGAGGCGGGTGGCGGCGGTGATCGCAATCGCCGTGGCGTCGCCCGAAACGGGATTCACGTGGAGCAGTTGAGGGAAGGACACCTCGGTTCCGCCCTTCAGCACGAACCAGCCGATGTTGTCCTGGTCGGGCACGGCGTCGTTGATGTTCCACGCGAGCGTCGGGAACGGATCGGGATCGCCGATGCCGGTGCCGATCTGGAAGCCGAGGTTCAGCATCTCGATCGCGACGAGGTTCTTCCAGAACGTGCCGGTCTTCGGCTTGACCGCGAGGTAACCGTCCACCAGGCGCTTCTTGCCGTCGCCGTACGGCTCGTTCAGGCCCGGCAACGTCTTGGGCCACCAGTTCAGGAGCTGGCCTCCAGCGGGATCCTCGGTGACGAAGATCGACTCGTCGGTGACGTCGTACTGGTTGCTCACGTACGGCGAGGGCCCGAACACGTCGTCGTCGTCCTGCGACGGGTCGCGGCTGAAGAGCCACCGGTCCGCGCCGCTCGCGTATGCCTCGTTCATCGTGACGCAGTGGCCGCCGGAGCGCTTGTAGATCGTCTCGCCGTTGGGCGTGCCGCCGACGGGCTTGTAGCGCCCGTAGCAGAACACCAGCACGTTCCCCTGGAGGCCGAGCTGGGCCAAGTTGGGGAAGGTGACGGCCGGCGCGTTCTCGTCGAGAAACCGGGCCGTGAAGACGAGGTCGTCCTTCGCCGAACCGAGCCATCCCTCGTTGAGGAGCGCGTTGTAGACGTTCTGAAGCGAGCCGCCGCACGCCAGCGTGCTGCACTCGCCGCCCGAGCCCTCGGCATCGCCCAAGCAGTCGGGGTCGTCGGGATCATCGCCACCGGGACTGATGTTCGCTTGGGCACCGAGCTTTTCCAGGAGCGCCGTGACGTCGTAGTACGTGTCGTAGCCCGAGTAGTCGCCCGGCCCGGGCGTCACCTGCGGATAGCCGTGGTTCGCGACGTACATCAGCACGTTCATCGTCGAGGTCGGCACGCAGTAGCACTTCCCCTCGTTCGGGAGGCCGACCCGCACCTGGTCCTGGTCGGGCACGTTGATCCGCTGGTGATGGAACGACGTCGGCCCGTTCCACTGGTTGACGACGACGTTCCCCAGGAGCGTCGAGCCGATTCCGCCGGCCAGGGCCAGGGCGATCGCGACGCGTGCCTGGCCACGTGGTGTACCCATCTCGCTCATGATGTTCTCCACTTCCTCTTCAACTGCCTTCAGACTGGAATGAACACTGGAGTGCGGGCGCGCTTGCGCGCCGCCTTGCCCCGCGCCGTGACCGGCCCGACCGACCAGTGGTCCGCCGCCGGGGCGGGCAGCGGCACGGATTCAAGGATGATTCTCGTGGCGAGACCAAGGTCTTGCGGTAGAAATGGGTAAGAAACCAACCCCGCATCGCTTGCGGGAATCGAGAGAGACCAACGCGATGCCGAATAGACAGCAACACGGGGCCGCGGCCGGGCTGACATCACGATCTGGTGCCGCCCTGCGACACGATCACGCTCGGGTCGCCAATCGGGGGTTCGTGACACTCTTCACAGCCCTCGCACTCGTCACCGCCGCGATGGCGGTCCTTCTCGCACCGCGCCTTGATGAGGCTGCGCCGGTTCTTGGCCACGCGACCTCGCCCGACGCCGCCGGCGCTCGCTCGCTGCCGTCCGCCGGCCATGACGCGGACGCCAGGGCGGTCGTGCGCCACTCCAGGCTCGAATTCGACCAAAACGTCGCTGGCGCCCGGGTTTTCGGCGACGGCGCCGCGATTTCGAACGGCTGGCTGGCCGGCCCGCGCCGCTCCCACTCGGGCCCGCCCGCCCAGCGTCCGGAGACGGCCGGTGCGACCGGACTGGGCGCGTGCTGCACGATCGACGGCTGCGTCCCCGTCGCCGGCGCCGACGAGTGCAACGCGCTGGGCGGCTTCTACTTCCCCAACGAATCGTGCGACAGCGGCTGGTGCGAGCCCGGCGCCTGCTGCTCCCAGAACAACTGCATCAACGCGGATGCATACAGCTGCATCTCCGGCGGACGCGACTACCTCGGCCCCGATGTCGAGTGCGCCGCCGACCCCTGTGGCATCGGCGTTGGGGGGTGCTGTCTCGGCGAGGAGTGCCAGGTGCTGAGTCCCGAGGCGTGCGCCGCCGCCGGCGGCATCTACCTGGGCCCCGGCACCATCTGCGACAACGATCCGTGCGTGCAGGGTGCGTGCTGCTTCGAGGACGGCTGTTTCGACGGCGCCCAGTACGAGTGCCTGGCGGAAGGCGGCACGTTCGTGGCCGGAGCGACGTGCGCCGATCTGCCCTGCACCGAATCGAGCCTGTGCCCCTCCGGGACGCTCTTCGGCCAATCGCCCGACGGACCCGACGACTTCATCGCCGGCACCAGCGAAGCGAGCTCGGGCCTCGCCCGCTACGAGAACTTCTTCGCCGTCGGCGGCGCGATCACGGGCGTGCATTGGTGGGGCGTCGATCTCGACTACATCGGCGGCAGCCAGTTCGCGGAGTGCACGGAGCTGGATCCCACCTTCGAGATCGGCTT
>JAGQOG010000400.1 GCA_020427695.1 Phycisphaerales bacterium | reverse complement strand
GACCACGGTGAGGTAGGCTCGGCCGGGAAAGCCGAAACTTCCGGTGTTGACGATCGTTCGCGTGCCGAAGCGCCAAACGCCTCGGCGATGGGTGTGCCCGAACACGAAACACGACGCTTCCGCGGCATGGCTGGTGGCGAACGCGTCGGCCAGGCGGGGGAATCGATGCCAGTACCACAGCACGTGCGCCCAGGTCCACGGCCGGAGCAGCATCCCGCGCAGGTTGGAGTGCGCGGCCTGCGACTCCAGCAGCTCCTACTCCGCGGCCGCCCCGTGTTGCGTCGCGCGAAGCACCGATTCCAAGTGGCCGTGGGTCTCGGGCTCGAGGGCCGCCAGGGCGGATCGGCGAGCCTCGCGCATCACGGCTGCGGTCGGACTCCACGGTGCGATTGCCGGGTGGATCGCATCGCCATGGGTCACGAACACGCGACCGTTGGCCAGGCTCAGGTGGCGGATCTCCGAGACATAGGGGTCGTGGTTCCCCGAGAGCAGCGTGAGCGAGACGCCGTCCGCCTCGCACAACTCCTGCAGGCGCAGGACTTCCCGCTCGGCGCTCCGGCGGTAGCGCGGGTGGTGGAGTTCCGCCACGTCCCCGTTGACGACAACGTGGGTGGAACCCTGCCACAACGGCCGCAGCATGTCGGCGGACGGAAGCCCCCACCGCGATCGGCCAAGATGGGTGTCCGAGAAGATGGAGACGTGCTCTGGCATGGTCCAATTATCGACCGATGAGGCCCGCCGCCCCGTTGCAGACCCGGCGTCGTGTGCCATGATGCTGCCGTGGTACCGATTGATCCAGATGCGCTCGCCACGAGCGGTCCGCCGACCGTTTGCGTGGTGCTGAGCCGGCCGGGAGACCCCGAGTCGGCCCGTCTGCACGAGCGTTTGGCGGAACGCCGGGTCAGCGCGGTCGAATCGGCATCCCCGGTGGAAGCGATGGCGGAGGTTTGCCTCCAGGAGCGCGCCCAGCGGGCACGCTCGGCGTGGGGTCTGCAGCGGTCCTCCCGCCTCGCCCTGGTGGTGGTCGATCGGAGCCATTGGCGCACGTTGTCGGCGATGCTCGAAGCATTGGGAAGCCACCTGCCCGAAGCGTCGGTGTGGATGTGCGACGAGCACCTCGCGCTCCAGATCCATCCGCAGCGCGAGGGACCCAAGCTCAGGCTGGCGGGCGATGTCGATGGCGACGAGGGCGGCACGGCCGATCCGACGGCCACGGCCGTTCGGACCCGGATCGAGGCGACCTTGCAACGATCGGAGCGACAGGCGAACCTCCCCGAACCGGCGCCGACGACGGATCCGAGCACCGGAGATCATGTTGCCGGCATGCCAATCGATCGGTCGTGGTCCGAGTTGGCACGGCAAGGAGGAACGACGGGAACGGGGGATGTGTCGATGTCGAGCGATGCAGTCGAGGAAGTGGACGCGATCGCGGCGGGGCTCGATGCCGCGGTTTCGGCCGAAGAACTGGCGATGCTCCTCCGCGAGGAGGATTCCTTGTGAATGCGGCACGATCGCTGCCACGCTCCGGCCGATTTCGCGCCCTGGTGATCCTCGAAGGCTTGCCGGCGGGCGAGACCCTCCTCGCCGACCTCGAGCGGGCCGCGGAAGGTCGCGTGTCGACGGCCGCGACGGTGTACCACGCCCTGGCCCAGATCGCCCTCGCCGATGCTCGGGAGCCGTTCTCCGTCGTGCTGCTCACGATGGATGCTCTCGGCGACACACCCAAGGTGGCCGCAGACGCGATCCGTCGAGTGGATCCGGGACTGCGACTCGTGGTCCTGATCCCGGGCGAACCCGGCGAACCGGGCGGACCCGATCCCCGTACCACGACCACGAGGGCCTCGCCGCGTGTGGAACGCGCTGACGCCCGATGGGATTCAAGCGTGCACGGTCTTGACGATGCCATCCAACTTCCGGCCGAGGAGGCCGAGCTGAGACGGGTTCTGGGGGACTTGCCGCGTCCGGTGGAGGTCGCGGCGCCGGAGCGCCGTCCCGCCAGTACGGCGCCGCCCGCCAGTACGGTACAGGAACACCTCGAGACGCCCGCACAGCCAGGATCGGTCGCACGGACCGCCGCGACTCCCGCATCTCGTTCGGCCGAAGCCGGCGCGCTCCCGCCCGCCGATCCTGCGCTCCTCGCGGCGGTGGTCAGCGGCGAGGGGCTTGTCGATGCGGCCCTCGCCGAGCTCGAGGCGCGGACCGGTTGGCGCAACGTGACGTTCGAACCCGAGACCGCGGACGCCGCGCCGATCGCTCCGACCGGCACCGCGGTGCCCGTCGAGTGCGCCGGGCGTCGATTCGGTGCGCTCGTGTGCGCTTCGGCGCCGCCGGGCACGCTGGCTCCCTGGGCACGCTGGTTGGGCGCTTGGCTCATGCTGGATGCGAGGCATCGGCGACTTCACGAGCTGGCCTTCCGCGACGAACTGACCGGCGCTGGCAACCGACGCGCGTACGAGCGATTCGTGAGCAGCGCCATCGACAACGCCCGGCGCGATCGCCGCGTGCTGACGCTGATGGCCTTCGACATCGACGACTTCAAGATGTACAACGATCGATTCGGCCATGCCGCCGGGGACGATGTGCTTCGGGAGACCGTCAACCTGCTGCGCTCGGTGATCCGCCGGGGCGATCGCGTGTTTCGCATCGGCGGAGACGAGTTCGTCGTGGTGTTTGCGGATCCGGAGGGTCCGCGCGAGTCCGGCTCCCGTCCGCTTGAGACGGTCGAGTCGATCGCGGGCCGGTTCCAACAGCAGGTGTGCAGTCTGAAATTCCCTCAATTGGGCGACCAAGCGCCGGGTACGCTCAGCGTTTCCGCCGGGGTGGCGGCGTTCCCGTGGGATGGAAGCGACGCGAGTCAGCTCCTCGCCCACGCCGACCAGCTTGCCTTGGAGAGCAAGCGCCGCGGCAAGAACGCCTTGACCTTCGGCCCCGGCGCCCGCCGCGCCTGTCGCGGCGATGGATCCTCCGCCCCCGCGCCCTGACCGTCGCTGCCGTCCCACCGGATGGCGATGCGCCCGGTTCAGCCGGCGAGCAGTGTCTCCGCGATGACGCCCGCTGCATCCGCGGGAGGACTGGAGCGGAGGACTGCCCGCATGCGCTCCCGCTTCCCTGGATCGTCCAACAGCTCCTGGAGTCGCGGCAGGACGGAGGTCATGTTCGCCTCGGGTTCGATCCGGTCGTCTGTCATGGTCGCGCCGCCCATGCGCACCAGGGGTTCGGCGTTCAGACGCTGATGCAGGTCGCGGTGGTAGGGATAGGGCAGGAAGAGTGTGGGAACGGCGTTCGCTGCCGCCTCCGCCACCGAGTTCGCGCCCGCGCGCGACACGGCGAGGTCGGCGGCGCCCCATGCCAGTCCGATCCGGTGCAGGAAGGGCAGGACGACGGCGGGAATCTCGGCGTGCCGGTACGCCGCCGCCAGGTCTGCATCAGGGCTGCTGCCGGCAAGGTGCAGCATCTGCCAACCGCGCAACACCTCGGGACGCTG
>JAGQOG010000399.1 GCA_020427695.1 Phycisphaerales bacterium | reverse complement strand
TTGGTACCTGGGCACCACCCGATGGACGGCGGTGGGGGGCATCGCCGGCATCGCGGTTGGCCTGGCGCAGTTCATTCGGGTGGCCTTCCGCATCCAGCGCGAGATGGGACCCGTGCCGACCCGTCACGAGACCGACGCGTCGACGTCGGAGCGATCGACCATCCCCGCCGACCACGAGGAGGAAGGATGACCGAGGCTCCGCGCCGCTCGAATCCGCTCTTGGCCCATGACGAGCCGCGGATCGCTCTGCCCGCGGTGGGCATGGTGCTGGCCACGATCCTGGTGGGGATCGGGTTCGCTGGCGTCTGGGTCGTCGCGGTCAACCTGCTCCAGCAATCGGACGACGTGGTCCGCGCTGGTGTGGCGGCCGCCATCCTGACCACGGCCTGCGGCCTCTTTTCCACCACCGCGACCTTGCCTTGGATCCCGAAACCGGCCAGCACTGCGCTTCTGGCGTGGTTGGCCGGGTCGGGCTTCCGAATGCTCTTCACGCTCGCGGCGGCGCTTTTGCTATACTCCGCCCCCCCCGCGGGCCCCCTTGGGGGGGTGGCGGGTGCCAGGACGGCGTTTCTATTGGCGGTTGCCGCATCGTTCCTCCTCGGCCTGCTCGTGGAGGTGGCGGTTGTTGCCAGAGTGGTTCTGAAGCGGCTGGCGGGAGTAGAGCCGGCCCAAAGGTGATCCGTCCCTGACCGTTCGTTCCGACCGGAGAGTCTCGCGCGATGATCCTCCTCGCTCAGTCCGACCAGCACGCTCCCGCCGCCGCGCACGAAGCCGCGGCCGGCATGGCCCACGCCGCGGCGGACGCGGCCAGCCATGCGGCGGAGCACGTCGCTGGGGCCGGACATCATCACGCCGCGCCGCATCCGCTCGACCACGTGGTGGACGTGGTCTTCATGAAGGCCGGGAACATCCCGGTCCTCACGCTCCACATGATCACCCTGCTGATCTCCACCCTGCTCCTCGTGTGGGTGATGACGACCGTCGGGCGGAATATCGCCACCGGCGCCGACGCGCTGGGGAATCGCCGCTACGTGCCCCGCGGACGGCTCGCCCAGCTCTTCGAGTCGATCATCATCTATCTCCGCGACGAGATGATCCGGCCCATCCTGGGCGACCAACTCACCAAGCGCTGGCTGACCTTCCTGCTCACCCTCTTCTTCTTCATCTGGTTCAACAACCTCTTGGGGCTGGTGCCGCTGCTCAGCGTTCAGCACCTGGCGGGCGGCATCGCCAAGGACGACTGGCACTGGGCGTTGATCGGCGGAACCGCGACCGGCAACATCTCGGTGACCGCCGCCTTGGCGCTGATCGCGTTCGTCGCCATCCAGATCAACGGATTCCGCGAGCTCGGCCTTGGCGGTTGGCTGCACCACCTGCTCGGCGGAGCGCCCTGGTGGCTGGCCCCGCTGATGATCCCGGTCGAGCTCGTCGGCATGATCATCAAGCCGTGTGCGCTCGCCATCCGTCTCTTCGCCAACATGCTCGCCGGTCACACGCTGATGGCGACGGTGCTGCTGTTCGGCTACATGGCGCTCGACGCAGGCCTCGGCTGGCTCCTCGGTCTGGGCGCCATCGGCCTGGTCGCCAGCATCTTCGCGCTTGTCCTCTCGTTCCTCGAGCTCTTCGTGGCCACCCTGCAGGCGTTTGTCTTCATGTTCCTCACCACGGTGTTCATCGGGCAGATGAGCCACCACGACGAGGAGCACGAGCACGGCGACGACCAGCACGGGCACGATCACGCCGCCGATTCGCACCACGACCAGGGGGCCGTGCCGGCCTGACCTTCCTCCGCCACACCACGATCGTTTCGGCATCGGGACAACGGAGGTTGCCCGCGGCCGGTTTCCCGTCCAAGCAGTCTTCACGCACCTTCCGACGCCGCAGTGCGTCACCTCACGGAGCATCGAACATCATGCGCAACCTGAGTGTCCTCGTCGTTCTGGCCTTCCTGGGCCTCACCATCATCGGCGCCGAGCCCGCCCTCGCGCAGGCCGACGCCGCCGTCGCCGCCGTCAAGGAGGCCCGCGGTTGGGGCGCCGGCCTCGGCATCGGTCTCGGCTCCGGCATCGCGGCCGGACTCGCGGTGATCGGTGCCGGCCTCGGCATCGGTCGGATCGGCGGCAGCGCGGTCGAGTCGATCGCTCGCCAGCCGGAGATGGCCGGCCGCATCTTCGTCAACATGATTCTCGCCGCCGCGCTGGTCGAGGGCGTTGCCCTCTTCGCCGTCGTGGTCGGCTTCCTGGGCATGGGCCAGGCCAACGGCGGCTGATCGGCCGCAACGACGCACCGTGAGGGACGGGGCGGGCCCCGCCCGCCCCGTCCGCCCCGTCCGTTGATCCCGAGGGTCTGTTCGTTCCCCCTGTTCGTCCCGCCCGTTCGCCTCTCCGCTGGGCTCCTCGTGGGGCCCCTCCACAAGGGAATCCGCCATGAACCTCCTCTTGCTTGCCGCCGAGAAGGCCGCGCCCATGCAGTTCGACTGGGTTCCCCACGTGATGACCATCGTGGTGTTCCTGGCGACGTTGCTGATCCTGGGGCGTCTCGTGTGGCCGAAGATCACCTCGGCGCTCGACGCCCGCGAAAGCAAGATCCTCGAGGAGATCCAGTCCGCGGAAGAGGCGCGGGCCCAGGCCAAGTCGGCGCTCGAGACGTACCAGCGGAGCCTGGCCGAGGCGGAGCAGCAGGCGCAGCAGATGATCGCCAAGGCGAAGGCCGATGCGCAATCCGTGGCGGCCGATCTCCGCTCGCGGAACGAGTCGGACATTGCCGACCTGAAGGCACGGGCGATGCGCGAGATCCAGCTCGCCCAACAGGCCGCCGTCAAGGAGGTCTACGCCCAGGCATCGCAGCTCTCCGGCCTCATGGCGTCGAAGATCCTGCAGCGGGAGATCAGCGTGGCCGACCAGCAGCGGATCGTCGAAGAGGCGATGCAGCAGCTCGACCAGAACCTTCAGGCCCGGAGAAACTGAGGTCGCCATGCCCAGCACGCTCCATGCCATCGATTCGGTCGATCGCGTCTACGGTCGAAGCCTCTTCGAGCTCGCCAAGGCGGCCGGCGGCCGCGCGCAGCTCGACGAGGTGTTCGACGAATTGGAGCAGCTCCTCGAACTGGCCCGCCAGAATCCGCGGCTGGGCGAGTTTCTCCGTTCGCCCATCATCGAACATGCCCGCCGCGAGGCGTCGCTCCGCCGCATCCTGGAAGGGCAGGTCAGCGACCTCGTCCTGAAGTTCGTCCTGACGGTGGCCCGCAAGGGACGCCTGGCCAAGCTCCAGGGCATCACCGCGGCCTTCCAAGGCCTGTATTACCAGGAGTACGGCACGCTCGAGATGGACGTTTGGACCGCATCGGCGCTCGGCGCCGAGCAGGCGGCCGGCCTGCGCGAGCGGCTGAAGGCGATCGTGGGCCGGGAGATCGTCCTTCACCAGTACGTCGACCCCGCCATGATCGGCGGCATTCGAGTCCGCAGTGGCGACTACCTGTTCGACGCTTCGATCTCCGGCCAGTTGCGCCGCCTGCGGCAGTCGATCGACGACGCCGGCGCCAAGGTCATGCGCGAGCGAGCCCGCGGCATGCTCGAGGAGTAGCGGCGCTCGCGATTGTCCCCCCGTGTCCCTTCGCTCGAATCCGATCCGCCCGACCGCATTCCCTTTCCCGACACTCGTGACCCCGAACCCGGTAACACGCCCGTGAAGATCAGAACCGACGAAATCACCGACGTCATCAAGCGCGAGATCGAACAGTTCGGCGCCGAACTCGACATCGCCGAGGTTGGCCGCGTGGTCGAGGTGGGCGACGGCATGGCCCGCGTCTACGGCCTCAGCCAGGCTCGAGCCGGCGAGCTGATCGAATTCCAGGCGGAGTCCGGTCCGATCATGGGCCAGGTGATGAACCTGGAGGCGGACACCGTCGCGGCGGTGCTCTACGGCAGTTCGATCGAGGTGCGCGAGGGCGATCTGGTCCGCAGCACCTCGCGCCTGCTCGAGGTGCCGGTGGGCGACGCGCTGCTCGGCCGCGTGGTCGATCCCCTGGGCAAGCCGCTCGACGGTGGACCGGAGCTGAATACGGGGCTGACCCGCAAGCTCGACATCGTGGCCCCGGGCATCGCCGAGCGGCAGCCGGTCAAGGAGCCGCTCCAGTTCGGCATCAAGGCCGTCGATTCGATGATCCCCGTCGGTCGAGGGCAGCGGGAGCTCGTCATCGGCGATCGCAAGACCGGAAAGACCGCGATCTGCATCGACAGCATCATCAACCAGAAGCAGTACTGGGGCACGCCCGACGCAGTGGTGTGCATCTACGTCGCGGTCGGTCAGAAGGACTCCACCGTCGCGGGCGTGGTCGAGACGCTTCGCGCCAACGGCGCCATGGACTACACGATCGTGGTGTGTGCCGGCGCGTCCACGCCGGCACCGCTGCAGTACATCGCCCCGTACGCCGGCTGCGCCATGGGCGAGCACTTCATGTGGCAGGGCAAGGACGGCAAGACGCCCAAGCACGTGCTCTGCGTCTACGACGACCTCTCCAAGCAGGCCGTCGCCTACCGGCAGCTCTCGCTCCTGCTCCGTCGTCCGCCGGGCCGCGAGGCGTGCCCGGGCGACGTGTTCTATCTGCACAGCCGACGCCTCGAGCGCGCCACCAAGCTCAACCACGAGAACGGCGGGGGCTCGCTGACGGCGCTTCCGATCATCGAAACGCAGGAAGGCAACGTGTCGGCGTACATCCCGACGAACGTGATTTC
>JAGQOG010000398.1 GCA_020427695.1 Phycisphaerales bacterium | reverse complement strand
TCCTGGCGGCGTCCAGCGCCGCGACCAGGCCCTCGATCTCGGACGACTGCGCCTTCGCCATCTCCCCGAGCCGGTCGAGCTCGCTTCGCTCGGTGCGACGCTCGGAACCGACCTCGGACGCGGACTTCTCCGCCGCCGCGACCACCGCCGTCAGGTGTTCGATCTTCTGTCGATCGAGGGCACGCTCTCCGTCCATCTGCGATCGTTCGTCCTGCCGTTCCCTCCGTTCCTGCTCCAAAGTGGCCGTCAGGCGTTCCTTCTCCAGCCGCGCGGCTTCGTTCAACGACGTGCGCTCGCGATCGAAGTCGGCCTGAATCTCGTCTGCCTTGGCCCGCGCGCGGGCCACTTCGGCTTGGGCTTCCTCCGAGACTCGAGCGCCACGCGCTTCCAACTCGGCACGCAGCCGATCCGCCTCGTCGCGGGCGGCGTCGGTGGCGCTGGCCAACTCCTCCCGCAGCGCAGCGACCGTTGTCTGCGCCTCGTCGCGGGACCGCTCGATGGCGGCCCGCTGGTCGCACGCCGTCCGTTCGGACAATCGGGCCGCGTCCAGTTCCTCGCGTGCCGAGCGCGCGGCGGCCTCCGCCTCGCCGAGCCGAGTCGCCAACGACTCCCGCTCGGCCCGCAGCGCCGCGAGTTCCGACGTCGCCGCGGCAAGAGCCGCGGTGAGGTCGGGGGCGCCATCGTCGGACGGGCCGGGCTCAGGAGCGGCCGGCTCCGAAGGTGTTGCAACGGCGTCAGTCTCTTCCGGCGGACCCGGGACCAGGGCAGGCCTCGCCGCGCTTGACGCGTCCGGCGTGTCTGGCGTGTCTGGTTCATCGGGATGCCGAGTGCCATGCGATCCCGATCGGCTGCCCAAATCGAGTCCGGAATCGCTCTCCGAAAGATCGAGCAAGGAGTCGGTGTCTTCGGACGGCTCGTCGACCCAGCCGTCCTCGAGCGGCGGCTCACCCGGTGGACGGAGCGTCAGGTCCACAAAGTTGCCGCGGTGCTTCCGGTGCTCCGGAAGCGGTCCGGCCCGATAGAGGAGCCAGTACGGTCCCACGTCGATCCGATCGCCCTCGCTGAGGTCGGCGCCGCGGACCTGTTGGCTGTTCACGCACGTGCCATAGGTGGATCCGAGATCGACGATCCGGATCGCGCCGTCCTTCTCCTGGATCACGCAGTGGCGGCGGCTCACCTGCGAGTCGGGCAGGCTGATTCGGTTCGTCGAGCTGCGGCCGATCGTGAGCGGCTGATCGTCGAGTTCGATGAACCGAACGCCACGATGATCCGTTTTTCGAAGCTCGAGATGCGGCATGGAGCGCTCCCGTTCGATCGATGCAACGCGCTGCGGGCCGCTCGCCGCCCCATGAGCCGGCCCCTGGCCGATCCGACGCCCACCCTTCGGGCGGCGAATACCGACCACGGGTCCGCATGCGGGCCGCGATGCCCAGTGCATTGAACGGCAACCGCCGATCCCGGTCAACGGCAACCGCCCCGGAAGGTCTTCGCCGCGATGTCATCGGACCCGTCTGCGCAGGTATCGGGCTTGCGTCCGAACGCTTCACTGCGAACAATCCCCCTTCCGCCCCCGGAGCTGCGACCGCGGCCCGCGGCTGCCCCGCCGGAACTCCCGGCCGACGGCTCCCATGCAGACCACTCGCCAACCCGATGTCGCCGCTGACCGCAGCCGCGTGCTGGGCCTGTCGCTTCTGGCGCTCGGGATCGTCTTCGGCGACATCGGCACCAGCCCGCTCTACGCCTTGCGCGAGTGCTTCGGCGGGGCGTACGGCATCGCACCGAACCACGCGAACGTGCTGGGGGTGCTCTCGCTGATCGTCTGGTCGCTCGTCATCGTCATCACGGTGAAGTACCTGAGTTTCGTGATGCGGGCCGACAGTCGCGGCGAAGGCGGGATCTTCGCACTCCTGGCCCTGCTGCACGCCGGCGAACGGCATCGCTCCGCACCGCGCGTGCTGGTGCTCCTCGGCGTCGCCGGCGCAGCGCTCCTCTACGGCGATGGCGCCATCACCCCCGCGATCTCCGTCCTGAGCGCCGTTGAAGGGCTCTCCGTCGCGGCGCCCGCCCTGCACCAGGCGGTGATTCCGGTCACGACGGTGATCCTCGTGGGACTGTTCGCCGTGCAACGCCACGGCACCGCCCGCATCGGCACCGTGTTCGGACCGGTGATGCTGGTGTGGTTCCTCGTCCTCGGCCTCTTGGGAGGCCTCCAGATCCTGCGCACGCCCCAGGTGCTCTGGGCCTTGAACCCCTGGCACGCGGCCCGGTTTCTCGCGACCGGCGGCATCACGGCGTACCTGGTGCTCGGGGCCGTGTTTCTGGTTGTGACCGGTGGCGAAGCCCTCTATGCCGACATGGGCCACTTCGGCCGGCGCCCCATTCGCGTGGCGTGGCACTGGGTCGTGTTCGGGTCGCTGCTCCTGAACTACCTGGGGCAGGGCGGACTGCTCCTTTCGTCGAGTGCGCCCGTCGCGAATCCGTTCTATGCCTTGGCGCCGAGCTGGGGTCTCTATCCGCTGATCGTCCTCGCCACCGTGGCCACCATCATCGCCTCGCAGGCCCTCATCTCCGGCATCTTCTCGCTCACCGCCCAGGCCATCGCCTTGGGCTATCTGCCCCGCATGCCGATCGACCACACCTCCGACGAGCAGCGGGGACAGATCTACATCGGCCCCGCGAACTGGGGGCTCATGGTCGCCACCGTCGCGCTCGTCTTCGGCTTCAAGTCGTCAAGCGGCCTGGCTGCCGCCTACGGCATCGCCGTGACCGGCACCATGGCGATCACCACGCTCCTGTTCTACGCGGTCATGCGCCGCCGCTGGAACTGGTCGCGGCTGCGGGCGGGATCGATCGCCGCCGGATTCCTGATCGTGGACCTCGCGTTCCTCGGCGCGAACACCACGAAGATCAACGACGGCGGTTGGTTCCCGATCGCCGCCGCGACGATCGTGTTCACGTTGATGACCACGTGGCGAACGGGCCGCTCCGTGCTCGCCGAGCGCTTTCATGCGGGCGCCCGTCCACTGTCGTCGTTCCTCAAGGCGATCGCGTACGACCCGCCCCACCGCGTGCCCGGCACGGCGGTGTTCATGAGCGGCGATACGGGCGGCACCCCGATCGCCCTGCTCCACAACCTCCTCCACAACAAGGTGATCCACCACCAGGTGATCGTCCTCTCGGTGGTGGTGGAGGAGGATGCGCACGTTCCGGCCGGTGAGCGGGTGAAGTGCGAAGCGCTGGGTCACGGGTTCTTCCGCGTCACCCTCACCTGCGGCTACATGGACGAGCCGGACGTGCCGCGTGCGCTCATGGCGCTGGGCGAGGAGGGACCAAAGATCGATTCCGCGACGACGACGTACTTCCTCGGACGGGAGACGCTCCTTCCCCGCAAACGGAAGGGGTTCGCACTCTGGCGACAGCGGATCTTCGTCCGCATGTCGCAGAACGCCTTCCCCGCCTGGGGGTACTTCCACCTGCCCAGCCACCGCGTGATCGAGATCGGGCAACAGGGGCGGATCTAGGCGGGGTGTGGGTGGCGATCGAGTTGGCGCGTCTGTCGGGTGCCACGGCCATCTTGGCCGTGCCGAACGTTCAGTGCATCTCCGCACGGCCTGGAAGGCCGTGGCACCCGTCGATCAACACCCGTCGACGCGCGCCTGTCGGGTGCCACGGCCATCTTGGCCGTGCCGAACGTTCAGTGCATCTCCGCACGGCCTGGAAGGCCGTGGCACCCAACGCCGTGAACTAATCCGGTGCGATGGCGGCCGCGGCCCTGCGTTCCTTCGGTGTGGCAGGCCTCGTCCTGGGCATCCCGGGC
>JAGQOG010000397.1 GCA_020427695.1 Phycisphaerales bacterium | reverse complement strand
GAGCAGGTGGCGCGGCTGCACCTCGCCAAGCTCGGCGCGAAGCTCACGAAGCTCAGCCCCAAGCAGGCGGAGTACATCGGCGTGCCGGTCGAGGGTCCGTACAAGCCGGATCACTATCGGTATTGACGCCGCAGGCGCCGGCGTTGCCGGCGGACGCTGAGGCCGGCCGGCGAGCCGGCCGCTTGATGGCGGGCCGACCTGGCAGGCCAGGATCGACCCGCAACAGGAATGAACAACCACAACGGCCGTCCGACTTCGGACGGCTGTTTGTGTTGCCTCTCGCGCCCGTGGTGTCGCGGAGTTCTCCGACCGCACGAGTGCTGGGCGTGCCGCTGCCCCTCCGTCCCTCCGTCCCTCCAAGCGAAGACCCCGACTTCCTGCGAGGATCCCCACGACCGCCAACATCCCAGATCGGGGGTGAACCATGGAACTGCGACGTCTCTTCCTGAAGATCATGCTCGGGTCGCTTGCCTTGGCCGCCGTGTTCGGGATTCTCGGCGTGCTCGTGGCGGCGAGCGACGCCCTTTGGCGGGTGATGACGACCGCGTTTGTGACGGCTGGCGCGGCAGCGCTCATGATCCCGATGTCGATGATGGTGGATCGACAGCGCGCTCGCGGCGCTGGGCTGCTGGGAATGGGCCTGGTGGTTGTCGAGTTCGTGGTTGGCCTGGCGTTGACGTGGTCGCTCGAGCGAGCGCTGCCATTCGTCGACGACGAGCAGTTGGCGCTTTCGATGGTGTTCGTGGCCATCACCGGGATCCCGGCGATGTTCTTCCTGTGGATGGCGCGAACGAAGATCGCCTCGATCGCCGGCTGGGTCGGCGCCATCCTGAGTGCGGTCGTGCTCGTGCTGCTGCTCGCCGCCATCTGGCTGCCGCGATCGGTGCGCATGCCGTGGGACGACGATCTCTTCGCGACCAGCGGCGCCGTCGCCTCGCTCGGGCCGCTCATGGTCGCCAGCCTCGTCGGCATCGGCGGCGGCGACCGGCGCTGGTGGCAGTGGCTGGGTGTGATTGCCGCCACCGTCTCGGCGGTGATGGTCATCGTGGCCATCTGGCAGGACATCCGCGAAGGGAGCGGGATGTTCGTCACGATCACGAGTGCGGCCGTGGTGCTGGCGCACGCGAACCTGGTCGTGCGGTGTCCGCTCTCGGCGGGACAGCGCTGGCTGCGCTGGAGCACGATCGGAGCCGCATCCGCGGCGGGACTGCTGGTCAGCGTGGTGGCGCTCGAGTTCCTTGGACCGGCCAACCGGCAGGAGTTCATGGGACGGCTGATCGCCGCCTTCGCCATCGCCGCCGGCTGCGGCAGCCTGGCGCTGCTTGTGCTGGCGCGGCTCAACCGACGGGTGGACTTCGAGCCGTCGCTCGAGCCGATCGTGGCGATGACGATCGTGTGCCCGCGCTGTCACAAGAAGCAGTCGATCGCCGTGGGGGATGCCCGTTGCGACAACTGTGCCCTGCGCATCCACACGCGAATCGAGGATCCGCGGTGCCCGTCCTGCGGCTACGCCCTGTACCGGCTGGAGTCGGACCGGTGTCCCGAATGCGGAACGGTGGTGCGCGGAGCGGCGAGCGACGGCCCACCGGCGTAGTCAGCCGCGTTCGCCGGTCGCGCGGTATCGCGCTCGCCGCGCCGCGTACTCCTCCGGTGCCACGGGCAGGTCGGGCCGCTTCCCGTCGGACCACTCCTGGTGGATCTTCCTCAGGAACGGCACGCACCACTGGCATCCCGTCCCGGCCCCCAAGCACTCGGAGAGTTGCGAGGGCACCGTCGGTCTCGTGCGATCCATGAAGTTCACGAGCTTCCGAAGGCTGACCCGAAAGCAGAGGCAGACGTTGTCGTCGGGTTCCATGAGTTCGGGATCACTTCCCGCCGGCGCTGCTTGCCGGATCGGCCTCGGGTGGTGCGGCGGATGGCGGCGGGGGAGCCGCGGATCCGGTCGGCGGGGTGGACGCGCCTGGTGCGTGGGTCGCCTCGACCTCGCGGGCTTCGGTCAGGCTGTTCGCATCGACGCCGAAACCGAACTCGGCGAAGGGACCGATGAACCGCGGCCGGTCGAAGGCGCCGATCTCGGTTCG
Organism: Phycisphaerales bacterium; assembly: GCA_020427695.1. GTDB lineage: Bacteria > Planctomycetota > Phycisphaerae > Phycisphaerales > SM1A02 > JAGQOG01. The sequence continues at coordinate 749 of JAGQOG010000397.1, read as the reverse complement.
TTCGCTGTTCGTTTGCATCGCCGGGATGAGCGTGCCACGCAGCCTCCAGTCGGCCTGGGCGCGCTGGACGCGTTCCCGGTCCAGCCGCTTCACGGCGGCGGTCGGAAGGAAGGTCTCGAACGCGTCTCCGATCTCGGCGCCGGTGCTCGGATCGATGGCTTGGAGCATGACGACGGCGCCGCGTTCGCGTCCGCGCTCGATGGACCGGAGCGTGTCGGGAACGACCCGCACCGGCCATTCGATTCGGGCGCGGTAGCGCCGGTTGGCGGCCGCGACCCAACGGTCGACGGCCCGCAGGTACATCGTTCGGTCGCGTTCGCTCGTGGTGAACGACGGAACGGTGGCGAAGGTGGTCGCGTAGTCGCGCTGCACCTCCGCCAGCAACGCCGCGGGATTGTCCGTCGGGAGCGCCGCGTCCGTCCCGCTGGGCGAGCCGCCCGGTCCGCTCGAGCCGGTTGGCACGGGGGCGCTGACGATGCCGGAGCCGCCCGCAACTCGAGCCTCCAGGGCGGCGATCCGGGCCATGGCCGCCGCCAACTCGCGCTCGAGGTCCTTCACCTGCGTCCGCAGCCGCTCGTTCTCGGTCCGGAGATCGGCGTCGGCGGTTCCCGACTCCTGAAGGGCGGCGTGCGACGCCGGGGCAGGCAGCAGCAGGCCAGCGACGACGAGGGCGAGCGACAGGGGTCGTTTCATGGCGGTTCTCCGGCGACCGGCGACATGGTAGTGCCGCAGATCCTGATCGGTCCGAT
>JAGQOG010000396.1 GCA_020427695.1 Phycisphaerales bacterium | reverse complement strand
GGGATCGCCTGGAGGAGGGACAGGAACGCGTCCGGCGGCGTGGCCAGGTCGTACACCGCGTCCGGGATGGACGACGCCTCCGCAATCGACCCGAGCACCCGCGGGATGTTCCAGCGCTGCGCCGTCGCGTCGGCCCGGGCACGATCGGTGTCGAACACGGCCACAACGGACACACCCGCGGCCTCATACGCAGGAAGGTGGGCATCGTTCACAATGCCGCCGGCGCCGACCAGCACCACGGGGCGCGGGCGCGACGGCGCGGGCCACCGCTGTTGCAGCGTCGTCTCCGCGGCGGAGGCGGCGCTGGCGCCGCTGCTCACGACGGCGACTCCTCTTGCACCACGGCGCCGCCGATCGATCGCGACAGGGCCACGCCCGCGCGGCGAACCGCGGCCACGACCTCCTCGAGCATCGTGTCCCGGTCCTCTCCGATCGACTCGATGCACGGGACCGTGAGCGCGGCCACGACGCCGCCACCGAATCCGACCACGGGAACGGACACGTCGTGCACGCCCCGGATGCGGGTGCTGGGCATCTGCTCGTAGCCGCGGCGACGAATCTGCTCGAGTCTCGAGCTGGCCGCCGCCCGCGGGCGGGCCGGAAGCTCCTCAAGCAGCTCGTCGCGCTTGCCGTCGCTGCTGAAGGCCAGCAGCACCCGGCCCGATGCGGTGTCGAGGGGGTCCATGTCGCGTCCGACCCGCACGGCAAAGCACACCTCGTCGGGACTGTCCACCTGGGTGACCACGACCGCCCGCCGCTGTTCGAGCACCGCGAGGTGGCACGACTGTCGAATCTCGGCACTGAGGTCCTTCATCACCGGCAGGGCATTCCAGATCAGCCGGTTCATCGGCGCGTGCCGATGCGCCAGTTCGAACAGTCTGAGCGTCAGGAGGTAGCGGTCGGAGTGGGGATCGAGGGCGAGGTAGCCGCGCCGCAGCAGCGCGTTCAACATGCGGAAGATCTCGCCCACGGAGCGACCCAACGATCGCGCCACCTCGGCCTGGGTGAGGCCGTCGGGTCGTTCGGCCAGCAGTTCGAGGATGTCGAGCCCCTTGTCGAGGGCCGGAACCGGGTACTTCGGATCGGCACCGGAGCGTCGGGGATCGGCGGAGGAACTCCTGGGCATGCCGCCCAAATGTTAGTTGCGAAAGTTCCTTTCGCAAGTGAAACTCTGGCGGATCGCACGCCAACCTCGAGGGAGGCCACCATGAGCCGACTCCGCCTGCTTCCGATGTTCGTGTTCCTGCTGGCGGTCGCGTGCGGCGAGAAGCCGTCGGCCGAGTCGAGCGCGGGATCGTCGGCCGGCGCCAAGGCGCCCGCTGCGGCGCGACTCCGCATCGCGATGGTGCCCAAGGGCACCACGCACGTCTTCTGGAAGGCGGTGGAGTCCGGGGCCCGACAGGCGGCGGACGAACTCGGCGTGGACCTCGTGTGGAAGGGACCGCTCAGCGAGAACGATCGGGCGGGACAGATCCAACTCGTGCAGCAGCTGCTCGCGGAGAAGGTGGACGGGCTGGCGCTGGCGCCACTCGATCACCAGGCGCTCGTGGCACCCGTGGCGGCCGCGACCGCCCAGGGCATCCCTGTCGTCATCTTCGATTCGGCCCTCGACGGCACCGCGGGCAAGGACTTCGCGGCGTTCGTGGCGACGGACAACCAGGCCGCGGGACGCATGGGCGGTGAGCACCTCGCAAAGCTGCTCGAAGGCGATGCGGGCGTGGTGCTTCTGCGCTACCAGGTGGGAAGCGCCAGCACGGAAGCCCGCGAGACGGGTTTCCTCGAGGCGATGGCCGACGCTGGGGTGAAGGTGCTGGTGAACAACCGCTATGCGGGACCGACCGTGGGCGAGGCGACGACGACCGCCCTGAACATGGCGGAGCCGTTGCGCGCTGCGGGAGGGATCTTCTGCTCCAACGAGTCGGCAACCAACGGAATGCTGCTGGCGCTGCGCCAGATGGGGCTGGCCGGAACGAAGCGCTTCGTCGGCTTCGATGCCTCGCCGGCGCTCGTCGAAGCGCTCCAACAGGGCGAGATCGACGCCCTCGTGGTCCAGGATCCGCGGCGCATGGGCTACAAGGCCTTGGAGGCCGTGGTGCGCCGCGTGCGCGGGGAATTGGTCGATCCGATCACCGACACGGGGGCGGTGGTGGTCACCCGCGACCAACTTGAGGATCCGGCGATTCGCCGGCTGGTCGAGTAGCCTGATCGGAACCGGCCATCGCGATGCCGCCACCCAACGACGAGCGCCGCCGTCCAGGTGGACCGCGCCTGAAGGTGCGCGGCCTGCGCCGCCGATTCGGTGCCACCCAGGCGCTCGACCGAGTCGATCTCGACGTGGCGCCGGGCGAGATCGTGGCCCTGGCGGGGGAGAACGGGGCGGGCAAGAGCACGCTGGTGCGCATTCTCTCGGGCGCGATCGACCCCGATGCGGGTGCGATCGAGCTCGACGGCCGTCCGTTTCATCCCCGCGATCCGGCCGCGGCGCGACAACTCGGCATCGCGACCATCCACCAGGAGCTGTCCCTGGCGCCGCACCTGACGGTGGCGGAGAACATCGTGCTCGGGGCGGAGCCGGTCCGCGGACCGCTGCTCGATCGCCGCGCGGCGCGCCAACTCGCACGGGACGCGATCGGGCGCATTGGGCATCCCGAGCTTCCCCTCGATGCGCCGACGGGCGCCCTCTCCGCCGCGCAGCGACAGGTCGTCGAGATCGCCCGCGCCGTCGGCGGGGGGTGTCGCGTCCTCGTTCTCGACGAGCCCACGAGCAGTCTCGGGCGTCGCGACGTGGAACGATTGCTGGCACTCGTTCGGAGCGTCCGATCGGACGGCACGTCGGTGATCTTCATCTCCCATGCGCTGGAGGAACTGGACCAGGTCGGCGACCGCTGTGTGGTCCTCCGCGACGGACGCGTCAGCGCCGAGTTCCCGCTTCCGGTCGCATCGATCGACCGCATCGTCGAGGCGATGGTGGGTCGCGACCTCTCCGGCCTCTATCCCCGGACGCGCGGGGCCGTCGGCGACGTCCTGCTTTCGATCGAAGGGCTGGGCGGCATCGGCCTACCCATCGACGCGTCGTTGGAGCTTCGCCGCGGCGAGGTTGTCGGAATCGCCGGCCTCATGGGTTCGGGCCGCTCGGAGCTGCTGCGGACGATCTTCGGACTCGACCCCGTGCGCTGCGGGCGGATTCGCGTGGCGGGAAGCGCGGCGTGCGCGACGCCCGCGCAGCGCTGGCGGCACGGTGTGGGACTGGTCAGCGAGGACCGTGCGCGCGAGGGATTGGCCGTCTCGCTCTCGGTCGCGGAGAACATGGGACTTCCGAGGCTCGACCGGTACGGACCTCCCGGACTGCACTGGCCGCCGTCCCTGGACCGCGCGGCGCGGTCGTGGATCGAGCGCATGGACATCCGGAGTCGCGGACCGCGCCAGACGGTGCGCGAGCTCTCCGGTGGAAACCAGCAGAAGGTCGCGATGGCAAGGCTGCTGGAGTGCG
>JAGQOG010000029.1 GCA_020427695.1 Phycisphaerales bacterium | reverse complement strand
CGCGAGGGCGTAGCTCCACGGACGATGCAGCGCCGCGTTCCACGTCGCGTAGACCAGGCGGGCGAGCGGTCCCTCGATCCGGCGCCGGACCAGCTCGCCGCGCAGGCGCACGAGATGGTGCGGGATGTCGATCGCGACGGGGCACGCGCGGGCGCACGCGCCGCAGAGCGAACTGGCCTGCGGCAGGTCGGGGTAGTTCTCAAGACCCTTGAGGAGCGGTGTGATCACCGCCCCGATCGGACCGGAATACACGGCGCCGTAGGCGTGGCCGCCGCCGGCCTTGCGGTACACCGGGCACGCGTTGAGGCACGCGCCGCACCTGATGCAGCGCAGGAGCTCGCGCGTTTCCGGCCGCAGGAGCTCGATGCGGCCGTTGTCCACCAGCACCACGTGCATCTCCTCCGGGCCGTCGCGCTCCTCGGGGCGCCGCGGCCCCGCCACGAGCGTGGTGTAGATCGTGAGCGGTTGTGCCGTGGCGCTGCGGGCCAGCAGCTTGAGGAACACGGGAAGCTCGGTGAGCGACGGCACCAGCTTCTCGATGCCGACGACCGCGATGTGCACGGGTGGCGTGCCCACGCAGAGGTCGGCGTTCCCCTCGTTGGTGCAGATGACCAGGGCACCGCTGTCCGCGACGAGAAAGTTGGCGCCGCTGATGCCCAGGTCGGCTCGCCGATACAGCCCACGCATGTGCTCGCGGGCGATCATGGTCAGGCGGGACGGATCCTCGGTGTACTCGGCGCCCAGCTCGCGCACGAAGGCCCGCGCCACGGCGGTCCGGTCCTTGTGAATCATCGGCGTGACGATGTGCGACGGAGCGTCGTGGTCGAGCTGCACGATGAACTCGCCGAGGTCCGTCTCGACGGTCTCGACGCCCGCCGCCTCGAGCGCCGGCACCAGCCGCGTCTCCTCCGTCACCATCGACTTGCTCTTGACGCACAGGCGGGCGCCGCGGCGCTGGGCGATCGCCAGGACGATCGCGTTGGCCTCGGCGGCGTCCGTGGCGAAGTGGACCGTCGTTCCCGCGGCCGCCGCCCGCTCGACGAAGCGGTCGAGGTAGTGGTCGAGATGATCGAGCGTGTGCTGCTTGATCCGGCCCGCCAGGAGCCGCAGCTCGTCGTATCGGTCGCCGAACGCGGCTCGACACGCTTCGATGCGACCGTCGAGCTTGGAGCGTGTCGCGTTCGCCACGAACTGCTGAAGCTGGAGATCGCGGGCCGCACGCTCGAGGCGGTCGTGCATGCGGTAGGGGAGTGGGGGGTCAAGCAGCGACGACGCGGCGTCCGTCTCGTCCGGGGCGTGGGCGTGGGGAGCGCGGCTCATGCCGTCGTCTCCCGCGGGAGGAGCCCCAGGGCCTCGGCGATCACTTCTCCGGCGCTCTGGAACCGGTGATCGTGTCCGGCGCGTCGGCAGGCGCCCTCGATGTTCATGGCGCAACCCGCGTCGCCGCAGGCCACGGTCGCGGCGCCGCTGGCGGCGATCGCAGCGGCCTTGTCGGTGGCCATGGCGCCGGAGACGATCGGGTAGCGCACGGCGAAGGCCCCGCCGAAGCCGCAGCATTCTTCCTCTCGCGCGAGGGGCGCGATCCGGACGCCCGGGATCTGTTCGAGGAGCGGCCGAGCGCGACCCGCGACGCCGATCGATCGTCCGTGGCACGAGTCGTGGATGGCGACGGCCCCCTCCCAGCGGGGCGCCAGCGCCGCGAGATCGAGGTGGAGCACCTCTTGGAGGAACTCCACGAACTCGTACGTGCGCGCCGACAGGCGGCGAGCACGTTCGCGGTCGGGCGCATCGGCGTCGAAGAGCTCGACGAAGTGGTCGCGCACCATTGCGGCGCAGGAGGCCGATGGCGTGACCACGCAATCATGAGGTTCGAAGAGATCCAGCATTCGTCGCGCCAGCGACCGCGCGTGGTCGCGCTGGCCCGCGTTGAACATCGGCTGGCCGCAGCAGGTCTGGCCGGCGGGGAAGACCACCTCGTGGCCGAGATGCTCCAGCACCTTGACCACCGCGATCCCCGCCCTCGGATAGTGCGTGTCGGTCAGGCAGGTGATGAAGAGCGCCACACGCATGGTCCGCGAGCGTACCGGCTGGCCGACGCGAACGGCAAGGCGGAAGCAGACCCGCCGATCCCCATTTCCCGGTCCCCGCGTCCGGTCCGGACCCCGTATCCTCCCTTCCATGAAGCTCTACACCCGAACGGGCGACGACGGCACGACAGGCCTGTTTTCCGGCGCTCGCGTGAGCAAGGATCATCCGCGGATCGCCGCCTACGGAACCGTTGACGAGTTGAACGCCCACATCGGCATGGTGTGCGCGGCGTGCGATCCCGAGCTGCCCTTCCAACAGCGGCTGCTTGAGATCTTCGCCCAGGTGCAGTCGCGACTCTTCGATATCGGCGCCGACCTCGCGACGCCCGAGGGCGCCCGCAACGAGGCCAAGATCCGGCGCATCGACGACGCGCAGGTCGCCGAGGCCGAGGGCTGGATCGACGAGGTCGACGAGGGCAACGTGCCGATGCGCCACTTCGTGATGCCCGGGGGCACCGAGCTCTCCGCCCGTCTCCACGTGGCGCGAACGGTCTGCCGGCGGGCGGAGCGCTTGATGGTCACCCTGAGCCACAGCGAACCCGTCGGCGCCGCGACCATTCGCTACGTCAACCGCCTGAGCGATCTCCTGTTCGCGATGGCGCGGCGGGCGAACAAGGAGGCGGGGGTGAAGGACGTGGAGTGGGTGGCGGGGAAGAAGTGAGAAATCGAGGCATCGAGGCATCAAGGCATCGAGGCATCAAGGCATCGAGGCATCGAGGGTGCCACGGCCTTCTAGGCCGTGCGGAGCGGCGCGGGACGTTCGTCACGGCAGATGGCCGTGTGGCGTGCTCCGCACGCGCCTCATGAAGTGGGGCGGCGAGCGCCGATTTCCCCTTTGTACTCGGGTCCCCGCCCGCTACGCTGGACCAGGCGCCGGCGCTCGCCGGCTTCGCTTCGATCGAAGCGTTCGTGGCATGGAGCGAGTCCGCAGATCAGGCTGCGCTCCAGG
>JAGQOG010000028.1 GCA_020427695.1 Phycisphaerales bacterium | reverse complement strand
CGTCGCCTTCGCCACGATTCCCGCGTTCGGCTCGCTCGATGTGACCATCCGCGTGCTGTTGGCCATCGCGTTCCTGTATCTCACCGCGCCGATCGCCGCCCACACGATCGCAAGGGCCGCACGCCGGAAGGGCGTTCGCCTGTGGGAGGGAAGCGTGATGGATGAGATGGGGGAGGGCAAAGGCATCAAGGCACCGGGGGATCAAGGCGAGAGCTAGGCATCGAGGCATCGAGGCATCAAGGCATCGAGGGTTTGGACTCGGGCAGTGGTCGTGAGTCGATCTGACGGTACTCCGTCAGCGCAACATGCTCAGTCACAGGCAATGCTGTCCGGCTCGACGCCCTTGATACCTTGATCCCTTGGTGCCATGATGGCTCGGTGTCGCCTTGATGCCTCTGTGTCGCCTCGATGCCTTCGCTCCCGCCTCACATGCCCACCGCCTGCCCGTCTCCGCGCTGGTCGCTGGCGCCGAGCAGGCAGTCCTCCAGCACGAACACCGCTTGGCCGCGACCGAAGCGGACCGTCTTGTCGGGCACGATCTCGATCTCGTGGCCGCGCCGCGCCAGCTCTTCGTAGACGGCGTCGGGGAAGCCCGACTCGATGAGGAGCGATCGGCCGCTCTGCACCTGCCAGCGCGGCGCGTCCAGGGCCGCCTGCGGGTTTTGGCCGAAGTCCACCAGGCGCGACAGCACCTGGACGTGACCCTGCGGTTGCATCGGGCCACCCATGACGCCATAGGCCATCGCGGCGCGACCGCCGCGGGTGACCATGGCCGGGATGATCGTGTGGAACGGTCGCTTTCCCCCGTCGACCTGGTTCGGATGTCCTTTCTCCAACGTGAAGCAGGCGCCGCGGTTCTGCATGGCGATGCCGGTTCCCGGGACCACGATGCCGGAGCCGAAGCCCTCGTAGTTCGATTGGATGAGGCTCACGAGCGAACCGTCGGCGTCGCCGGCGACGAGCAGGATGGTCCCGCCATACTTGGGCGCACCATGTCCCGGGTCGCCGGCGGTCGTGGCGCTCGCCGTCGCCGCCCGCTTCTTGAGGTAGACGGGATCCAGGAGATCCGCAGCAGATACGGTCATGGTGGCGGGATCGCCGACCTGGGCGTGCACGTCGGCAAAGGCGAGCTTCATCGCCTCCACCTGGGCATGCACCACGTCGGGGCAGTCCACCTGGAGTCCGCCCAGGTCCACCTGGTTCAGCATCCCCAGGGTCATCAGGGCGGCGATGCCTTGGCCATTCGGCGGGATCTCGTGGAGGGTCCATCCGCGGTAGTCGATCGAGATCGGTTCGACCCACTCCGCGCGGTGGTTCGCAAGGTCATCCGGTGTCAACAGTCCGCCTCCTTGCTCGGCGGCAGCGGTCATGCGCTTTGCAAGGTCGCCGGTGTAGAACGCATCTCCGCCGGTGGCGGCAATCGCCTCGAGCGTGCGCGCGTGGTCCGGCAAGCGGATCACCTGGCCTGCTTCGGGCGCCGCACCGTCGAAGAGGAACGTCCGTCCCCACTCGGGGAAGTTGGCGTACTTCTTCGCGGCCCGCGCCCAGAGCTGGGCGGTCTGCGGAGCGACAGGGAAGCCGTCGCGTGCGAAGACGATCGCCGGCAGGAACAGCTCGGCGAACGAGAGCTTCCCGAATCGGGCGGAGAGCGACTTCCAGGCCGACACGGCACCGGGCACGGTGACCGGGTCCCAGCCCAGTCGCGGCATGGCCTCCAGTCCGTCGAATCGAGCCCGCGTGAGCGCTTGCGGTGCTCGACCGGAGCCGTTCAGGCCGTGCACCTTGCCCCCGTGCCACACGAGGGCGAACGCGTCGCTTCCGATCCCGTTGGTGGTCGGCTCGAGAACGGTCATGGCGACGGCCGTGGCCACCGCGGCGTCGATCGCGTTCCCGCCGCGCCGAAGCATCTCGAGTCCCGCTTGGGCCGCGAGAGGTTGGCTTGTCGCCACGATGTTCCGGGCCAGGATCGGCTCGCGACGAGACGGGTAGGGGAGCGACCAGTCGAAGGGGAGGTCCATGAGGTGAGCGTAACGGTCGCGGCGGACGTCGGGGGTCGGCGAATTCGGGAAATGCCGGAGCGGTCGCTCCCATGCGCGGGATGCGGACAGCGGCGCGGCCGGGATCGCCCGATTCCCTCCAGCCATCGGCGGCGATGCGCCGATACGAGGGGTGCGAAGGGAGCGTCCACGACGCCATGCCGATCCGCCCGGTCCGCCCCATCCCCCAGTCCGGAGTCATCGCTTGGCGGCCCAACGCCGACGACGGCATCGAAGTCGCGCTCGTCACGGCCACGAGCGGAGGACACTGGACGGTTCCGAAGGGGAACATCGAGGGCGTTCTGACTCCGGCTGGCGCCGCCCGCTGCGAGGCGTTCGAGGAGGCGGGTCTGCTGGGCTCGATCGGCGAACTGATCGGCGACTACCGCTACCGCAAGCGCGGGAAGGAGCGCGAGGTGATGCTGTTCAGCATGCGCGTCGCGATCGCCGTTCCGGTGTGGCCGGAGATGGCGCGGCGCCAACGACGATGGCTCGCGCCTGTCGACGCCGCCGAGCTGGTTCGCCACGCGGGCCTTGCCGATTGCCTGCGGGCCCTCTCGGCGCAGCGGCTCGCCGCGGGGTGAGCGGCCGTTCGAGGCGCGCCGGTCGCTGCGGAGGCCGTCCGCGGCCCCGTCCACGCCGGTGAGGCGCCGGGCAGCGCCGCTCCGTTCGACCTACAGTCGGGCGTGGTTCTTCGATGTGGCAACATGTTGCGGGGAGCGGCGCATGCGGGAACGCTGGTGTCGCTCGTCGCGGCGTCGATGTTTGCGCTGGCGGCATGTGGGCGGGTCGACCCGCTGCCGGTGGTCGAGCGATCCCAGGCCGCGATCGCGCGGGAAGCGCCCACGACGCTGTCCGCCGCGGAGACCCCCGCGCCTTCGTTGGCGACGGTCCTTCCGCACGACCTCCTGCATCCGGGTGGCGATCCGACGGTGTGTCGTTGCGTGGAGGCACGGCCGAACAACGGATGGTGTCCGAAGCACGCCTGCGGATTCGTCGCCGGGGTCGCCGTCCCCTCCGAGTTGCTGTTCGAGACGCTCGATCCCCATGGCCACGTGATCGGGCACGAGTCGGTCACCTGTCGCGGGTGTCAGCATGCCATCGCGGAGGACGGCTGGTGTCCCGTGTGCAGAATGGGGTGGCACGATGGACTGGCGTGGATGACGAGGCTCACGTGGACGCTCGCCGGTGGACACCCGTTGGAGGCCGCGACGGCCTGCGAGGCCTGCCGGCGGGCGGTCCTCGAGGCCGGCACCGCCGATCCCCGCTGGTGCGAAACCTGCGGTCACGGGCTCGTGGGCTCGGTTGTGTTCGAGAATCGGAACGACTTCGACCGGGCCGCACACGAGTTGGCTATCCTCAGGACGGCCGTGTCCAACCTCGATCGCTGCGCGTTGTGCGCGTGTGCGATCATGATGGACGAGGAGTGTCCGAAGTGCCGTATCCAGTACGTCGACGGGCAGCGGGTTGCCGTCCTCGGCCCCGCTGATCCGTGACCGAGCCCGGAATCGGGCCTTGGTCGAAACTCGATCAACGACCCTCGGAGAGGAGACGAACGATGCCCCGACTGTTCACGGCGATCGTCGCCATGGGAGCCTTTGCCAGTTCCGCCGCCGCCGGCTCGCATCTCTGGGAGTTCAGCGAGGTCTACAGCAACGCCGATGGATCGATCCAGTTCATCGAGTTGCACGTGCCGGTCAACGCTGGTGGCGAGACCTTCGTCGGCGGAAAGTCGATCACCAGCCTCTCGACCGGGAACTCGTTCACGTTTCCGAACAACCTGAACGGCAACACGGCGTTCAAGTACCTGCTGCTGGCGACGCCCGACTTCGCGGCGCTGCCCGGCGCCCCCGCACCGGACTTCACGATCCCCGCCGGGTTTCTGAACGCGAACGGCGACACGCTCAAGTACCACGTGTACGACACCTGGACCTTCGGCGCCCTGCCCAACGACTGCATCCAGTCGCTCGACCGCGACGGCTCGACGGGCATGAACACGCCCACGAACTTCCCGGGCGTGAGCGGGATGGTGGACGCGTGCCCCGCGTGCTTCGGCGACCTTGACGGCAGCGGTGAAGTGGACGGCGCCGACCTTGGCCAGATGCTGGGGGCCTGGGGCACGAAGGATGCAACGGCAGATCTCAACCAGGACGGAACGGTGGACGGTGCGGACCTCGGGCTCATGCTGAGCGCGTGGGGACCCTGCTGAAGCGGCTCGATCAACTCCCGCCGATGCCGTGATCGCCTCCACCTCCTGCGGATTCCTGGGGGTGGCGACAGGGATTCTCGGCGCCGATCCTCCCCGCTACGATGTCCGTCCGCCGTCCGCTGACGGCATCGCAAATCGGAACGGGTGAAGGAGAGACAGATGAGGCAGACTGTGCGCGCCGTGGCGGCGCTGGGTGTGTTCGTGCTCGGCGGAATCGCCGTCGCCGACACGATCGAGATCGCATCGCCGAACGAGGAGGACTTCGGCCTGTTCGGCTGCTCCGTGGCGGCGATCGGCGACCTGAACGGCGACGGGGCGACGGACTTCGTCGTCGGGGCGTGCGACGAGAATGGCGCCGGCCAGACGGATTCGGGCCGTGCCTACGTGTACTCGGGACGAACGGGCGGGCTCATCCGCACCCACAGTTCGCCCAATGCCGAGTTCGGCGGCAACTACGGCATCTCCGTCGCAGGCATTCCCGACATCAACGGCGACGGCATCGCCGACTACATCGTCGGCGCCTCCGAGGAGAACGGGCTCGGCTTCACCGACTCCGGTCGCGCCTACGTCTACTCGGGTGCCACCGGCGCCCTCATTCGCACCCACACCTCCCCCAACGCCGCGAACTTCAGCCGTTTCGGCAGTGCGGTCGGTGGCATGACCGACCTCAACGGCGATGCTCGCGGGGACTACATCATCGGAGCGCCGAACGAGACGGCGGGGGGGCAGAGCGGCTCGGGTCGGGTCTACGTCTACTCGGGCAGCAGCGGAGCACTGATCCGCTCGCACCAGTCCCCCAATCCGAACAGCAGTGGCAACTTCGGGACCTCCGTGGCCGGCGTTCCCGATGCCACCAACGACGGCCGCGGCGACTACATCGTCGGGGCGCCGTTCGAGGATGGTTGCGGCGGCTCGCCGTCCGACGCGGGGCGGGCGTACTTCTACAACGGATCGAGCGGCGCCCTGCTGCCCTCGCCCTGCTCGCCCAACGAGGAGTCGGCGGGCCGCTTCGGCATCTCGGTGGCCGGCGTTCCCGATGCCAACGGCGACGGTCGCGGCGACATCCTGGTCGGCGCGTGGCTCGAAGACCCGGGTGCCTCGCCCCAAAGCGCGGGACGGGCGTACCTCTACTCGGGGAACGGCGCCGGGCTGTTGCACGAGCTCGTGTCGCCCAACGAGGAACTCTCCGGCAACTTCGGCGTGTCCGTCTCGGGCGTGAAGGACCGGGACGGCGATGGCCGCGGCGACCTCGTCGTGGGGGCCCAGGGCGAGGAGCGAGCGTACGTCTTCTCCGGCTCGACGGGGTCGCTGTTGGAGACGTTCACCTATCCCAACGCCTCCACCGGCCAGTACGGCTATGCGGTGGCGGGTCTCGCCGACGTGAACGGCGACCTGCGGGGCGACGTCGTGGTCGGCGCCTGGACGGGCGAGGGAGACTCCGGCACCCCCCCCAACGCCGGGCGCGTGTTCCTGTACCGGATCGTGGACAACAACTCCTGCAACGCCCTGTTCGGCGACATTCCCACCATCGGCGTGGGGGCGACGTTCTTTACCACGATCGGGGCGACCGCCAGCGGTGCCGAGCAAAGCTGCGGGGACTTCACCGACTTCGGCCCGGACGTCTGGTTCCACTACGTCGCCGACTGCACGACCATGCTCACGGTCGGGACATGCAACAGCGTGAACTACGACAGCGTGTTGGGGATCTACGACGGATGCGGGTTCTCGCCGCCGTTCTTCGCGTGCAATCTCGCCACGTTGATCGCCTGTGACGACGACACGCCCGGCTGCGGGCTCTCGCAGCAGATCACGATCCCGGTGGTGGAGGGACAGTGCTACCGGATCAGGGTCGGCGGGTTCAACGACGCGACCGGATTCGGCAACCTCGTGCTCCAGACCAATCCTTCGTGCTGCCCGGCGGACTTCGATCAGAATGGCGTCGTGGACGGCGCCGACCTGGGCCGGCTGCTCGCGGTGTGGGGCACCCCCGGCACGATCGAGGACCTCGACGGCAGCGGCACCGTGGATGGCGCCGACCTCGGCCTGCTCTTGAGCGCTTGGGGACCGTGCTGAGTCGGATCGGGCGGTGACTCCCCCGCGCGGCGTTGACCGTGCCGGGTGCGCCGGTCCACCATGGTGACCCATGGTGGACCGGCTTTCCAAGGCCGAGCGGAGCGCGCTCATGTCGCGCATCCGCGGCAAGGACACCGTTCCGGAGCGGACGGTGCGGTCGATGCTGCACCGGATGGGCGCCCGTTTCCGGCTGCACCGCGCCGATCTCCCGGGCCGACCGGACATCGTTCTCCCGCGTCATGGCTTGGTGATCTTCGTGCACGGGTGCTTCTGGCACCGGCATGCGGGCTGCAAGCACGCCTCCACACCGAGCACGCGGCGCCGGTACTGGCAGGCCAAGTTCGAGGGCAACGTCGCCCGCGACCGGCGCGACCAGCGGCGGCTGCGGGCGTTGGGCTGGTCGGTGATGACGGTGTGGGAGTGCGAGCTGCGCCGGCCGGAACGCGTGTCGGCGCGGCTGGCGAGGCGGCTAGGCAGTTGATGCGGATCCGCGTCGCTCGGTCCGGTCGTACGCGACCGATCGCCGTTCAATCGGCGCCGGCCAGGTTGACGACGCGCTCGCGGACGACGCCCGCGACATGATCCCATCCGCTGCGGGCGTTGTCGGTGTCGGGGAATGTCTGCGACGCCCCGATCCGCAGCGTGATCGATGCGGGACGGGGCCACGTCCGCCCGGGAGGCAACGCCTCGAAGGCGCCGGTCAGGTGGCACGGCACCACCGGTACCGAGGTGCCCGCCACCAGCATGCCCAGCCCGGGCTTGAACGGCCCGAGGCGTCCATCCCGGCTTCGGGTGCCCTCGGGAAAGAGCACGAAGACGCAGCCTTCCTCCGTCAGGCGGCGGCGAAGGGTCTCCACCGCATGGCGGCCGCATCCACGCCGCCACATCGGCAGGGCGTTCAGCATCAAGGCGCTGAACGAGCGGCGCAGCGTGGTCTGGAAGAAGGTGTCCCCGGCGGCGATCGGAAACGCGTGCTCGCGCAGACCCATGGGAAGCGCCGCCGCCATCGCCAACGTGTCCAGATGACTGCAGTGATTGGCGACCATGACAAACGGCCCCTCCCGCGGGAGGAACGACCTGTCGACCACGGTCAACCGATGCCACACGGTCGCGTACACGGATGCGGCGGCCCACCAGAGGTGTCGCGTGGTGCTGCTGACCAGGCCGCCCTCGCGCTGGACGCTGCCGAAGCGCTTGGACGTCGGAAGTCCCAGGTCGCCGGCGCGATCGTATCTCCAGTCATCCACCGGCGTCTCCGGTGAAGAGGCGTGTTGGTTGATCCAGGCCGATGCCCCGGAAGTAGCCGATGTAGTGGAACATGGCGGGAGCGACCAGCACGACGCTGTCGAACCGATCGAGCAGGCCGCCGTGGCCGGGTATCAAAGACCCCATGTCCTTGATGCCGAGATCGCGCTTGACGCTGGAGATGACCAGATCGCCGAACTGGCCCACGACGCTGAGCATCACGCCCATCGTGAGCAGATGCACCGGCGCGTCAAGCACCGTGCCGCGGAACACGAAGTGACCAATCGTCGCGAAGAGCCCGGAGGTCAACCCGATGGCGCCAATCGAGCCGCCGACCGTCTTGCTCGGGCTCGTCGCCGGCGCCAGCCGCCTCCGGCCGAAGGCCTTCCCGGCGACGAACGCGAACACGTCGTTCGCTTCCACGCAGAGCACGATCAGGATGATGATCGGGCGGTAGTCCTGGTCGTTCGCCATGTAGCCCAAGTGTCCGAAGCACACGCCGAAGAGAATGAACGACAGGACGCCCAGGGCCACGCGCTGGATGTAGCCACGGGGCTCGTCGCGGGCCAGGGCGACGATCGCGATCAGCGAGATCGTCAGCGACGGCAACGCGACGAAGAAGTTGTACCAATGGTCCAGGCTGGCGAAGGTCAGGGCGACGATGCCCAGCGCCACCACGGCGCTGATCGCGCGATGGCGGAAGCAGCCCGTGGCCCGGGCGAACTCGCGATAGCACAGCAGGCTAAGCGCCCCGATGGCAAGGATGGTCGCGCCCGGTCCAAGGAGGACCGGGGCCAGCATGGCCGGGATGATGACCAGCCACGAGACGTAGCGCACGTAGATCTCCGTGCGCAGCGGAGGGCTCATGCGCCCGGTTCGGCCGAGTCCCTCGACGACCAGGGGCACGATCAAGAGGGCGATCCCGATGCCGATCAACATGCCCACGGTGGCGGGTTGGTCGAACGCCTCCGATGGGCTGAACAGCTTGTCGAGCAAACGGCTGGTCACGCCGCGGTCCCCCGAAGTGCAACGGCGACGAACCGCAGACGGCGGTACGCGGTGACGACCCCGCCGAGGATGATGACGCCCAATCCGATTCCGATCAGTCCAATCCCGGTCCGGGCCTCAAGCGGCTGCCACGCGATCGGCGCCAGTCCGTTGAACAGGCAGGCGACGGTCAACACGAACATCCGATGCGGCTTGGCCATGGGACCGTGGAACGCCTGGCCGGCGCCCAGTGCAGCACCCGTCGCACGAAGGTAGGTCACGAAGAGCGCCATGATCGCCGCCACGTAGCCAAGTGAGGGGAGTCCGCCGATCGCGTAGCCGGCGCCGATCAGGATCGCCGAGTCGGACACGCGGTCGGGAAGCTCGTTGTAAAGCTCGCCGATCGGAGACGATCGTCCACTGACCTGGGCCACCATCCCGTCCAGCATGTTGGCGAGAAGGCGGAGCTGGATGAGACCGGCGGCGAGGACCCAGGCGAGTCGGGTCCAAGGCGACCCAATCAGCGAGGTTGAGCCGAGCGCCGCGCCGGCGCCGAGTGCGAACACGATGCTCGACAGGGAGATGGCGTTCGGGGCCACCTTGTGCGCCGCGAGGCTGGCCGCCATGCGTTGAAAGACGCGGCGCTGCCGACTGGCCAAGGGGCGGCGACTTGGGCTGTCAGGCGAAGGTTGAGTCATGGGGATCGGCGCACGCGGAACGGGTCGGCGCTCGCGGCGGAAGGCGAATCTGGGGTCCCTGGCGGCCTCCGGAGGTAGCATGCGCAGTGTAGCCCGCCCTCGGTCAACGGCCGCTTCGCGCTGGAGGCGGAACGGCGCTCGTGGGCGGACGACCGGCACCTTGGGGGTCCCATCCATGCACCAGGCACCGACGGCTCCCGCCGAACTCAGCATGCCGCTTTGGGACGGCACGAGCGTCTTCTACCGAGCGTGGCTGCCCGCCACCCCGAGCGACCGAGCCGTTCTGCTCTTCCATCGCGGTCACGAGCATTCGGGACGACTCGAGGACGTGGTGGATCGACTCGATCTGGCCGACCTGAACGTGTTTGCGTGGGATGCCCGCGGACACGGTCGTTCACCCGGCGAGCGCGGCTACGCCGAGAGCTTCGGCGCCATGGTCAAGGACGTCGACAGCTTCGTTCGCGGCGTCAGCGAGCGCCACGGCGTCGCCATCGAGGACATGGCGGTCCTCGCCCACAGCGTCGGAGCGGTCACGATCGCGACCTGGGTGCACGACTTCGCTCCGCCCATCCGAGCCCTGGTGCTCGCGACGCCTGCGTTCCGGGTGAAGCTGTACGTTCCCCTGGCGATCCCCGGGCTGCGCGTGCTGCACCGGGTTCGCGGCACGTGCTTCATCAAGAGCTACGTGAAGGGTCGGATGCTGACCCACGACGCCGAGATCGCCGCGGCGTATCACCGTGACCCGCTGGTCTCGCGCAACATCGCGGTCAACATCCTCCTCGGTCTGCACGACGCGTCCACGCGCCTGCTGGCGGATGCGGCAGCCATCGCGACCCCAACGCTGGTGCAGGCTGCCGGTAGGGATTGGGTGGTCAAGCGGTCTCCGCAGGAGAAGTTGTTCGCCCGACTCTCGTCGACGGTCAAGGCGTTCAAGGTCTACCCCGAGATGTTCCACGCCATCCTGCACGAGACCGACCGGCACCTTCCGATCGCCGATGCCCGGCGCTTTATGCTCGACGCCTTCGATCGCCAGCCGGGCCCGCCCTCCCGCCGCGACGATGACCAGGGGACCGCTGCCGCGACGAAGCGAGCGTTTCTTGAGCGATCCGCGCCGGTGTGGCAACGCCCCTACTGGTGGGCCTCGCGGCTGTTCTTGCGGAGCGTGGGCCGGCTCAGCCAAGGCATCACGATCGGCTGGCGGAACGGATTCGATTCGGGCCAGTCGCTGGACCACGTGTACGGCAACCGGGCCCGGGGCGTCTCGCCGCTCGGTCGGCTGATCGATCGCGTCTACCTCGACGCGCCGGGATGGAAGGGGATCCGCACGCGGAGGAAGAATATCGAGCGGCTCCTCAGGCGTGCCATGGAGCTCGTGCACGCGTGTGGCGATCCGGTGCACATCCTGGACGTGGCTTCGGGGCCCGGCCGCTACGTGCTCGAGGCGATCGCGGCCGAGCCGCGCTTCGCGGCGACGGCCACGCTTCGCGATCGCGACCGCGACGGCCTGGCGCAGGGCCGACGCTTGGCGATCGAGCATGGTCTACAGGACCGCGTGTGCTACGAGGAGGGCGATGCGCTGGATCCGTCGAGCGTCGGCGCGTGTTCACCGCGACCGACGATCGGCGTGGTTTGCGGCCTGCTGGAGTTGTTCCCCGGCAATGGCGCGGCACGAGACTGCCTTCGCGGGCTGGGACGCGCGGTGCAGGACGGCGGCTACCTGGTCTACACCAACCAGCCGTGGCACCCGCAACTGGTCATGATTGCGCGCGTGCTCACCAACCGCGACGGCGATCCGTGGATCATGCGCTGTCGAACGCAGCTCGAAATGGACCAGTTGGTCGCGGACGCCGGCTTCGAGAAGATCGCCATGGAGACCGACGAGGACGGCATCTTCACGGTCTCGCTGGCGCGGAAGACCGGTCGCATGAGGGACGATGCTCCAACGACCGCAGGCACGCCAACAACTGCTTCGCATCGTGGCTGAATCGGGCCCTCGGCCGCACGGCGAGAACCATCCGGCACGCGTCGTCCACGCTCGTGGCGAGGCGTCGGTCGAGAAGCAGCGCCGCGGTCACGACCGCCGTTCGCGCGTACCCCAGCCCGCAGTGGATCAGAACGGTGCCGGTCCGATCCACGCCGCCTACGCGATCCAGGCCCCGCCGATCACGACCTCGCCGTCGTAGCACACCACCGCCTGCCCGGGAGCGATCGCGAACTGGGGCTTGTCGAAGCGCACCTCGATCGACGCGTCGCCGGTGGTCCGCACCCGTGCCGCCACGGGTGGCGAGTTGTAGCGGATCTTCGCCTGGCAGCGGATCCAGCCGTCGTGGTCGGCGATGGTGGCGGGATCCACGAGCCAGTTCGCCTCGCGGGCCACGCAGGCATCGCGATCGAGCGCGTCGCGCGGTCCGACGGTGATCGTGTTCGCTTCCGGATCGCGGTCCACCACGTAGATCGGGTGCCCGAGCGCGACGCCCACCCGCCGGCGCTGGCCGATGGTGAAGTGCTGCTGGCCGGGATGCTCGCCCACCACGCGTCCGGCGCCATCGAGAACCGCGCCGGGCTTGACCGCCTCGGGTGTCCGCCGGGCGATGAGCCCCGCGTAGTCGTTGTCGGGGACGAAACAGATCTCCTGCGAGTCGGGCTTGTCGAAGACGGGCAGGTCGAGTTCGCGGGCCAGGGCCCTGACTTCCGGCTTGCGCAGGCCGCCGATCGGCAGGAGCGTGCGGGCCAGGCGATCGGGACGAACGCCGAAGAGAACGTAGCTCTGGTCCTTGTCGAGATCGATGCCGCGCAGCAGCCGATGTCGTCCGTGCACGGGGTCGTGCTCGACCCGCGCGTAGTGGCCGCTGGCCACGAACTGGGCGTCGATCTGCGTCGCGTACTCGTGCAACTTGCCGAACTTGAGCCAGTCGTTGCAGCGCACGCACGGGTTGGGGGTGCGGCCCGCGTTGTACTCCGCGACGAAGTGATCGATGATCCGTCCGAAGTCCTTCTTGAAGTTGCAGACGTAGAACGGGATGTCGAGCTTGGCGGCGACAAGCCGAGCGTCGGCCGCGTCGTTGATCGAACAGCAGCCCTGGTGGCCAATCTTGAGTCGGGCGCCGCCGCAGCCGGGCCCTTCCGTCCCGTTCGAGGGTGTGGCGTCGGGCTGGAGCTCGTCGAGGGACTCCCCGGGCGAACCCAACCGCATGAAGCACCCGACGACCTCGTACCCCTCGCGCAGCAGGAGCGCCGCGGCGACGGAGGAGTCGACGCCGCCCGACATCGCGAGGAGCACCTTGGGGCGAGAGGGCACCGAGGAGGGTAGAGATGTTGGGGGGGAGGGACAAAGGGACAAAGGGACGAAGGGACAATGGGACGAAGGGGCGGACGGGGGGTGCCACGAGGTGGGATGGGGGTGGGGTATCCTGCTGCCCATGCTCCTCTACGCGGGAATCGACGAGGCCGGCTATGGCCCGATGCTGGGCCCGCTCTGCGTTGCCGCGACCGCCTTTGTCGTGGAGGAGCACGATCCGGCGAGCGGGCCACCGGACCTCTGGAGGCTCCTGTCGAAGGCGGTCTGCCGCCGACCGTCCGATCGCCGCCGGCGGGTGGCCATCGACGACTCCAAGAAGCTCAAGACCGCCAACGACGGTCCGTCTCACCCGCTCCGGCACTTGGAGCGGGGGGTTCTGGCGGTGCTCGCCGGGATCGGCGACAACGCCGAGGACGGCTCGTGGCTGCCGGCCACGGACGCCGATCTGTTCGACCGGTTGTCGGTGGGGATACCGAAGGCGGCCGACGTGCCGTGGTACGCCTCGCCGACCACGCTGCCGCTGGCCCATACCGCCGGCGAACTCTCGATCGCCGCCGCGATGGTGCGGCGGGCATGCCAGGGCGCGGGCGTCCGCGGCGTGATCAGTGCGTGCGAGGTCATCGATGCGGCCCAGTTCAACGAGCTGCTCGAACGCTTCGGGAACAAGGCGACCGTCAACTTCGGGGCCGTGACGCGCCTGATCGATCGGATCTGGAAGGCGTGGCCGGGGTGCCATCCTCGAATCGTGGTGGACCGCCAGGGCGGCCGTGCGTTCTACCGCCAGCCGCTCCAAATGACCTTTCCGGAGGCCTTTGTCACCGTGCTCGGGGAAACGGACTCGGTGAGTCGATACCGGCTCGAGCAGGCCGGTTCCCAGGTCACGATCAGCTTCGAGTCGGAGTCGGAGCAGCGGCACCTGCCGGCGGCGTTGGCGTCGATGACGGCCAAGTACGTCCGTGAACTCCTCATGGGCCGGCTCAACCGGTTCTTCCAAGGCTACCTTCCGGAGATCAAGCCCACCGCGGGGTACGTCCAGGATGGTCGGCGTTACGTCGAGGAGATCGCCCCGGTCATCGACCGGCTTCGGATCGACCGATCGAGGCTGGTTCGCCGGGCCTAAAACGGCCGCTGAGCAGGCCGTGCGCGGCCGCTCGAACGGGCCGAGAGGGCGGCTCCTGCTATTGACTGGCGGCCGCGGACCGCTATCCTCAGCGTTTCCGCGCGGATTCTCCGCGTGGTTGCTTCCTGGAAGGAGTGCTCCGATGCCGGAGGACGACGAGGAAGCCCACCTTGCGTGAACCGGTCCTGAACCGGCCTATCGCAGGATGGGCAAGGACAGGGCCGACCGCCGTGTGCCGATAGATGGCAACGGCCCGGACCGATCGACAACCAGCAGTTGAGTCACCCGAGGCGGCACCCCGGCCGGTCCGCCAAGAGGTGGGTGGGTCGGATGCACGAGCCGGCAAGGTCGCCGGCGCATCCCAGGCACCCCTTTCACGATCACCAGCCGGCCGGAAACGAGAACGTCATGGCTACCGACCTGTCGCGAGTTCGCAATATCGGCATCTGCGCCCACATCGACGCTGGCAAGACAACCGTCAGCGAGCGCGTGCTGTACTACACCGGCCGCATCTACAAGATGGGCGAGGTGCACGAAGGCACCGCGACGATGGACTTCGATCCGGACGAGCAGACGCGCGGCATCACGATCAACTCGGCCGCGACGAGCTGCCCGTGGACGCTCGACGGGCAGGACTACAAGATCAATCTGATCGACACGCCGGGTCACGTCGACTTCACGGTCGAGGTCGAGCGGTCGCTCCGCGTCCTCGACGGAGCAGTGGCGGTCTTCGACGGCAAGGAAGGCGTGGAGGCCCAGTCCGAGACGGTCTGGCGGCAGGCCGATCGCTACAACGTCCCGCGCCTGTGCTTCGTCAACAAGATGGACAAGCTCGGAGCGAACTTCGAGTACAGCTTCAACTCGATCAAGCAGCGGCTCGGCGCCAACGCCATCGCGGTGCAGATCCCGATCGGCAGCGGCGACGAGTTCAAGGGCATCATCGACCTCGTCCGCATGCGGGCGTTCTACTTCGAAACCACCGACATGGGTTCGACCGTCGAGGAGCGCGACATTCCCGACGACATGAAGGACATGGCCGAGCTGTGGCGTCACGACATGGTCGAGAAGGCCGCCGAGCTCGACGACACGCTCACCGAGAAGTACATCTCCGACGAGCACTCGATCACCGAGGACGAGATCCGGACCGCGCTCCGCAAGGGCACGATCGCCCGGGACTGCTTCCCCGTCTACTGCGGCTCGGCCCTCCGCTACATCGGCGTGCAGCGCCTGCTCGACGGTGTGATCCACTACCTCCCCGATCCCACCGAGTGTCCGCCTGTCGAGGGCACGGACCCGCGCGACATCCACACCAAGCTCACGCGGCCGCACTCGCCGGAGGCGCCATTCTCCGGTCTCGTGTTCAAGGTGGTGGCCGACACGCACGGCGACCTGACCTACGTCCGCATCTACTCGGGCAAGCTCGAGAAGGGTGCCCGGGTGCTCAACCCGTCCAACAACAAGCGCGAGGTCATCTCCCGACTCTACGAGATGCACGCCAAGGACCGCACGGCGCTCGACGTGGCGGTCGCCGGACAGATCGTGGCGGTGATCGGCCCCAAGAACTCGTTCACCGGCGACACGCTCTGCGACGCGGACGACCCGATCGTTCTGGAGCGCATGACCTTCCCCGAGCCGGTCATCTCGATGTCGATCGAGCCCAACACGGCCGACGACAAGAAGAAGCTCGGCGAGGCGCTGCAGACGATCCGTCGCCAGGATCCGTCGTTCCGCTCGACCTACAACGACGAGACCGGCGAAACGATCATCTCGGGCATGGGCGAACTCCACCTCGAGATCATCCAGACCCGTCTGACCCGCGACATGAAGGTCGGGGTCAAGGTCGGTCGTCCGCGCGTGTCGTATCGCGAAACGATCACCGGCACCGCGGCCGACGTGCGGGGCAAGTTCGTGAAGCAGACCGGCGGCCGCGGCCAGTACGGCGACGCGGTGGTGACGGTCAGTCCGATCACGCCCGAGGAGGCGGCGGCCGAGGAGCTGAAGATGATCGACGGCATTGTGTTCGTCGACAAGATCAGCGGCGGCGTGATTCCGCGCGAGTTCATTCCGTCGATCGAGTACGGCGTCCGCCAGGCCGCGGCGTCCGGCGTCATCGGCGGCTACCCGATGATCAACGTCAAGGTCGAGCTGGTCTTCGGCTCGTACCACGACGTCGACTCGAGCCAAGTGGCGTTCGAGCAGGCCGGTGCCCTGGCGTTCCGCCAGGCGTGCACCAAGGCCGGTCTCGCCCTTCTCGAGCCGATCATGAAGCTCGTGGTCACCACCCCGGACGAGTTCTTCGGCAACGTGAGCGGCGACATCGCGAGCCGCCGCGGGATGATCATCGACAGCGAGCTGCGCGGACCCGTCCGCCTGATCACCGCCGAGGTGCCCCTGGCCGAGCTCTTCGGCTACACCACCACCCTCCGTTCGATGACCCAGGGCCGCGCCACCAGCACCATGGAGCCCGCCGAGTACCGCCTCATGCCCGATCGTCTGAAGGACGAGGTGATTCAGAAGGCGTGAACGTTCGGACGCGTGTGACGAGCCGGACGCGTTCGAACGTTCGGGGGGATCAGGTGAGGATCGGGCACGTGTGAGCGGCCCAGCGCGTTCGAGCGTTCGAGCGGTCGGGGGTATCAGGTATCAGGTATCAGGGGTGCGCGCCGGCTACGAGTGGACGTTGCGCGCATGTTGCGCGGCGGACGGCGTGCTCTTGCACGAGACCCGTGGTCCGTTCAGTTGCTGCTGATACCTGATCCCTGATCCCTGATCCCTGATACCTGATCCCTGATACCCCTCCCTGACCCCCGATTCGCCCCTCGCGCCCGCCCCGCTTTACAATCCGCCGCGATGGAGCATGCGGCCGAGGAAACCACGCTTTTCCGGCAGGAGTACGAGCAGGAGCTCGACCTCTGGCTGCAGCGTCGCTTCGGCTACATGTGCATCGGGTTCGCGGTGATCGAGCTGCTGGGGGTTGCCCTCTCCTCGACGATCTACGGCGTGCTCCAGATCTCCGAGCTCGGGCGCTTGGGGAAGTTGAGCCTGATGAGCGCCATCCTGGGCCTCGCCGGGCTGATCGTCACTGCGTTCTACTACCGGCGGCGAATGGACTTCGAAACGCGGCAGTCGGTGCTGCGGGCCACCGCTCAACTGATCCTGATCCTCGGCGGGTTGGCGCTGATTGAGACCATTCTCCAGCGCCTCATGTTCGGCCATGCGGGACCGGGGGCCTTGGCGGAGCTCTTCCTCTGGCACTTCAGCGCCTGCCTCTTTCTGCCGTGGCGGCCGGCGGAATCGATCCGGCCCATGGTCCCGCTGCTGGCCGCCTGGGCGGTGGTTGCCATGTTCGCCGCCAAGCTCGGCGAACGGACGGAGGCGGTCCTTTCGATCCTCCTCTCGCCCGCCATCCTGTTGCCCGGACTGGCGGTCACCGCCCTCCGGATCCGATCGCACGGGAGACGCTTCCGCACCCGCATGGTCGGCAGCCAGTTCATCCGGATGCGCACCGAGTTGACCCAGGCCCGGGCACTCCAGGAGGCCATGTTCCCGCCGCGGCATGACGACGGGTGCGTGCGCCTCGAGTACGCCTACACGCCGATGCGCGATGTGGGCGGGGACTACATCCACCTGGCGATCGGTCCGACCGGAACGGTGAGCATCACCGTGATCGACGTCACCGGCCATGGCTTGGCGGCGGCGATGACCGTCAACCGGCTCTTCGGTGAGCTGGAACGTGTTCGGGCCGAGGATGCCGCCATTCAGCCGGTGCAGGTGCTCACCGCGATCAACCGCTACATCCACCTCACCCTGTCGCGGCACAACATCTACGCGACGGCCGTGTGCTTCGACGTCGACCCCTACGTGGGCGAGCTGCGCTATGCGAACGCCGGACATCCCGCGTCGTTCATCCGGCCGATCACCGGCGTGCTGCGCGAACTCGAGTCGACCGGCATGCTTCTGGGTGTTGTGCCCGACGAGTCCTTCGACTGCCAACAGGTGCGGGTGCCGCTGGTCCCCGGCGACGTGATCATCGCGTTCACCGACGGCCTGGTGGAGGCCATGAACCGGCGCGGCGAGCAATTCGGCATCGATCGCGTGCGCGAGGCGCTGCGGCGCACGCCACCGCCCGACCGTTGGCCGGAGTTCCTGGTGTCGCTGGCGGATCGCCATCTCGCCGGCCAACGGCAGGACGACGTGCTGGTCGCCGCGGTGCGCTACCTCAACGTGCGGATGCCCCGTACGCGGGCGGTCCCCGACCGGCGGGTGACGGTGTGAGCGGAGTGGGGACCGCCTCGTCCAGGGAACGCGACCGACGGCATCTTGCCGCTGCCGCCCGCCTGGCCCAGCGCGGTCATGGCGGTGCCGAACCGAATCCCATGGTCGGCTGCCTCCTCGTGTCCACGGACGAGCGCGTGGTGGGTTGGGGCCTTCATCGCCGCTGCGGCGAGGCGCACGCCGAGCGCATGGCGTTGGCCGCGGCCGGCGCCGCCGCCCGCGACGCGACGGCGTACGTCACGCTCCAGCCGTGCAACGGCGTCGGTCGCACCGGACCGTGCACGGTCGCCCTGATCGAAGCGGGTGTGCGCCGGGTCGTGTATGGCGTGTCCGATCCCCATCCCAAGGCCGAAGGGGGCGTCGAGCGACTCCGTCGCGCGGGCATTGCGGTCGAGCAGGTGCCCTGTCCGGAAGCCGCGGCGGTCTCGGCCCCGTTCATCCACACGGTGCGCACGGGCCAGCCCTGGGTGGTGGCCAAGTGGGCGCAGAGCCTCGACGGCCGGATCGCCACCGAACGCGGCGAGAGCCAGTGGATCTCGAGCGAGCGCAGTCGTCGCCTGGTGCATCGCGAGCGCGGGCGAATCGATGCCATCGTGACCGGGATCGGCACGGTGCTGGCGGACGACCCGATGCTCACGGCGCGAGGTGTCCGCCGACGCCGGCGGGCGCTGCGGGTCGTGATCGATCCCGAGGGCCGGACGCCGCCGACGAGCGCCTTGGCGCGATCGGCGGGTGAAGCGCCGCTGCTCGTCGCGTGTCGGGAAACCGTCGCCGCCGACCCAACTCGATCGGCGGCGCTGCGGGCGCTTGGCGTCGAGTTCGTCGGGCTCGGCGACGATGGCCGCGCGGCATCCGACGCGATCGCCCTGCGCCCGCTCCTCCGTCGACTGGCCGCCGAACGAGACGTCTCGACACTCCTGGTCGAGGCTGGGCCGCGCCTCCTGGGCGCGTTCTTCCGCCAGGGCCTGGTGAACGAGGCGCTGGTGTTCGTGGCGCCCATTCTGCTCGGCGATCGGGGACGACCAAGTGTGGCGGGCGTGTCGCCGGAGCGCCTGGGCGACGCGATTCGCCTCGAGGTGATGGATCAGCGCCTGCGGGGCGGCGACCTCGTGGTCCGCTTGCGCCAACCGACGGGCGGCTAGACTCCCGATCATGGCCGACTTCAACCCCATTCCGGAGCGCAGTGTCGAGTCGGCGGAACGCCGGTGGGGGAAGGTGAGTGCCAGTCGCGAGGAGCTCGAGTTCCTCGCCGGACCGCGCAGCCGGTGGGACGAGCTCAAGCGACTCTTCCGGATCAGCGCGGAAGTGCTGCGCGGCCTGCGGCAACTGCACTTTGTCGGACCGTGCGCAACCGTGTTCGGGAGCGCCCGCTTCGGGGAGGAGAACGAGTACTACGCCCTGGCGCGGGAGATGGGCCGGCGCCTGGCCGACGTCGGCTTCACGGTGATGACCGGGGGCGGGCCGGGCGTCATGGAGGCGGCGAACCGGGGAGCGAAGGACGTGGACGGGCGCAGCATCGGCTGCAACATCGAGCTTCCGATGGAGCAGGAGCCGAACCCGTACGTGGATCGCTTTGTCGAGTTCCGCTACTTCTTCGTGCGGAAGATGATGCTCGTGAAGTACTCGTACGCGTTCGTGGTGATGCCGGGCGGCTTCGGCACGATGGACGAGATCTTCGAGACGCTGACGCTCATCCAAACGGGCAAGATCCAGACGTTTCCCGTGGTGCTGATGGGCGCGACCTATTGGGAGCCGCTGCTGGCGTTCATGCGCCATCGCCTGGTGACGGAAGGCACGATCAGCCCCGCGGACGTGGAGCTCCTCTTCGTGACGGATTCCCCCGACGAGGCGATGATCCACATCACGGACGAGATCACCAAGCACTTCGGCGCGCGGTGGGCGGTGCGGAAGCGACCGAGCCGGTTGCTGCTCGAGAAGTCGTAGGGGACGGGTGCCACGGCCATCCTGGCCGTGCGTCGGGTGCCACGGCCATCCTGGCCGTGCGTCGGGTGCCACGGCCATCTTGGCCGTGTGTCGGGTGCCACGGCCATTTTGGCCGTGCGTCGGGTGCCACGGCCATCCTGGCCGTGCGTCGGGTGCCACGGCCATCTTGGCCGTGCGTCGGGTGCCACGGCCATCTTGGCCGTGTGTCGGG
>JAGQOG010000395.1 GCA_020427695.1 Phycisphaerales bacterium | reverse complement strand
CTGTGTCTCCTCCGGTGGAGGATGAAACGCCAGCACGCCCCGCTTCCACTGCCAACGTGGTCGAGGCGGGACGTTGCGGGGATCCCTCGACACCGCGAAGGGATCGTCGAGGATGGGCAACGTCGTCGAGGTGACCGCGGGATGGAAGCCGGCTCGGCGCACCGCGTCGTCGTGGTTCGAACGGGTCGAGCGGGACCAGAGCACCAGCGGCCACCCGACCTGCGTCGAGTCCGAACGGACCTTCGGAACATCCACCCATCCGACCTCAACCCAGTGCTCGCCTGGCGCCCATCCTCCCGAGACTGGCGGGCTCACCGCGAGAAGCGCCCGCAGAAGCTCATTGCCTCCTGGCGCTTCGGCGGCCGAGGCGATCCGCTCGAGATCCGCATGCGCGACGGCCGGTTCGACGACGTGCGGCAGCGGGATACCGGAACCCATGCGGACCGTCGTGCTCGCCGCTCGAAGCCAAACCGTCACCGAAGCCAGGAACACGATCACCGCCAGGAGCGGGACAATGCGGCGCCAATGGAGAATCGCAACCGGTGGCGGGGGCACCCGCCGCCGCACCGGCCAACCGCACTCTGGGCAACGTTTCTGCACCGCGCACCTCCCCCGGGGCCATGGCGTCCTGGCGGGGATCGTATCCTTCGGCACGCGGCGCGAGGTTCGCCGGTGAGGAGGCGATCCTCCGGATCGCCGGCGGCCGACCCGCGAGTCGACCGCCGAACGGGTCATCCTCGCGACGCGCCCAACGCTCCCGCCGCGAGCGCGGTGGCCACCACGGGATCGTCCTCGCGCATGAACGGGTTCGGATTGCGCCACGAACCGTCGGCACGCTGTCGCGCCAACAGTCCGTCGGCGAGCGCCGTTGCCGCGTCGTCGATCCAGGGCTCGGCGAGGGCGTGGCGCAGTCCGCGCAACGCGTGACCGGCGGACCACGCGAAGTAGAACGCGCCACCATCCTGTTCGGCCCGGCGGAGCTCGATGAAGTCGCCCGGATTGGTTTCGGTCGGCAGGTGGGCGCGAAGCCACTCCGCCGCCGCAACCAGACGCGGATCGTCGGGACCGGCCCCGAAGCGCAGCAGGCAGCGGATGCCGTCTGCCGTCGCGCTGCCGTAGGAGCGGAAGTCGCCGGCCTTGTTCTGAACGGGGTTCGAGACCGAGACGAAGAACCCGCCATCGCCGTGCGGCCAGTTCTGGCAGCGCTCGACGAACCGATTCGCCTTCGCGAGCCGCGCCGCGTCCTCGGGCCCGCCGGCGATCGCCAGGGCCCCCACCGCGAAGGTCGTTGAAGAGAGGTCCGATGCGAACGGCAGGCGCGATGCGTCGCCGTCGTCAGGTCGCCGGGGCGGCCGCGGACTGTAGCCGAAGCCCCCGTAGTCAACGTCGGCCTCGCTCCATCCCAGCGACTCGTCCAACTGCTGCCGGCGCAGTTGCGCGAGCCAGGCGTCGCGTGCGGCGCGATCGTCGTCGCTCCGACCGTGGCGGGCGAGCGCAATCGCCGCCATCGCCGCGGTGTACACCGGGTAGTCGAGCACCGACGCGCCCGGACCTGGCGCTGAGTGGACCAGCCGATCCAGCGCCCGTTCGCCGGCACGGCGCAGGACCGGGTCGAACGGTGCGAGCTCGAGCACCACCTTCCCCGCCGGACCCGTGAGGGCGAAACCATCCCGCAGCCCGCCGTATGTCGCCGAGCGCCAACCGCCGTCGGGCGATTGACGCTCAGCGAGGAATCGTCCCGCCGCCAGGAGCGCCTCGTCGATCGGGTCGCCGATCCGCGCCGCACACGCGCGGCGCGGATCGGCGAGGACCATGGCCGCGGCGGAGCCGAGGACCATGCGAACGAAGGTGCGGCGGGCGAATCGAGTCATGGCGGGCGCGGATGCCTCAGGGCACGTCCGACTTCGGCGCCGACTCGACGGGATCGGCCGCAGCCGCGACCACGATCGGCACCGGCGAGCGGTCGGTCATGAGGACGAGGAGCGCCGTCGAGGTGCAGAACGTGCGCCCGGTGATGCAGTGGTGGCCCGTCCACGAGCCGTCGGCGTTCTGGATGCGGGCCAAGTTGGCGGACATGCCCTGGTCCCACTTGCTCCAGGCGTCGCCGCCGGCAACCACGAGGCTCTCGCCGATGTTCATGTAGCTCAGGAACTCCTCGCCGCCGTTGGAGCCGAATCCGGCGACGAACGACTCGTCCTCCAGCCGATCGACGATCGACTTGCGAAGGTCGTCGCAGGCGACCCGCGTGGACTCGAGACGGTCGAGCTCGGATTGCGCCACCTTCTTCGCCTCGCCCGTCGGGGCGTTCTCGGCGGCGTCCCGAAGCTCCTTCTCGCGTCCGGTGTCGGAGTTCACGGTGTCTTGGAGCACCGCGATCTGGGCCGCACCGCCGTAGAGGGCCACTCCGGCGGCACCACCGCCCCCGAATGCCTGCCCCGAGTCGAGCTGGGCGCGAACCCGTCCTTCCGCTTGCAAGACAACGTTGGCGTCGATGGTGGCGCCCGCCTGGTTCGCACGATTGAGGCCCTTGGTCGCGATCGACTCCGAGAGCACCGGCGCCCAGCCCTGGTCGCTCCAGGTGCCGTCGTCGCGCTGGTTCTTCTCGATCTTGCGGAGGAGCTTCGCGAGCGCCTCGTTCATCCGCGGCGTCATCGACGCGGGCGCGATCCCCTTGATCTCGCTGAGCAGGAGCGACGCGAGGAACGTGTCCACATAGGGACCGATCTTCATCTGGATGCGCGAGCCATGGATGGTCGCGACCTGGAGCGACGTGTCGTCCGCGGCCTCGATCTCGCCGAGGATGAAGCCGATCGCCTTGTGGATCGCGGTGCTGTTGGTCCCGTCGAGTCCGCCGTCGGCGCGGAACAGCGCCAACGCGGCGATGCACGTGTCGCCGAGGCTCGGGGTGACCGCGATCGCCGACATCCCGTCGCCCATGCTGGCGGCCTCGTCGCCCTGGCCCCACGCCCCGCTCGGCAACTGGTGCGCGACGAGCCAGGCGAGTCCGTTGCCGGTGGCCGGTCCCAGCGCCTTCGGCTCGGCGACGGCTGGGCGGAGCGACGGTACGCGGACGTCGGCCATGACTGCGGCCTTGTCGTCGTTGGGAAGCACCTCCAGTTCGGGAGGAACGGGTGGCACCGCGGAAGGCACGACGGAAGGAGCGGACGGCGCCGGCGGTACGGCATCGTCCGCCAGAAGGACCGGGACGAAGAGGCTGCTGGCGCCTGCGACCGAGAACGTGGCGATCAGAAGGCTTGAGGTGTTGAATCGCATGATGGGACTCCGTGGTTCGAGGACCGTTCGCGTCCGCCGGGTTCGGGGCGAACGCACAGAGCCGTGGCCGCGTCCGCGGAGACGTCTCCGCGATTCCGGCGCCGCCGATCCCGGCTCGATCGATGAAACGATTGGCGGCGGGCGACGCCTGTCACGTCGGCGCAACCGCGTCGACGAGCGGCGGGGTGAACGCG
>JAGQOG010000394.1 GCA_020427695.1 Phycisphaerales bacterium | reverse complement strand
TCGATCGACCACCGCGTCGCGACGATCGGCCAGGTCTTGGATCACGCTCGAGGCCGAGTCGGTGTGGTGGCCTGCGGCGGCGTTCGAGCGGCCAACGCCCACCGGTTTCTCGCCGTCGCATCGGAGCTGCACAGCGCCGCACGCACCGCAGCTCGTTCAGGCGCGGGCGCCTTCGATCCGCACGAGGCGGCGGCGATCATGACGCTCGATCGGAACGCCATGGCGGCACGATCCCCCGGGCTCGCCGACGGGTGAATCGGAGCCGCCGGTGCTTGCGACCCCGTCGAGCTTGAGGACAATCGGGACTCGCCCGCGTCGCCGGGGCTTGGATCGCACCCGCGAGAGAGAGACGACCACCGACCATGCTCTACAAGCTGCTGGTCATGCTGCATGTCCTGGGCGCCTGCATCTGGATCGGCGGGAGCATCGCCCTGGTGTCGATCGTGCTGCCGCCGGCCATGCGCGAGCGGCGGGCCGAGCCGGTGGTGGCCTTCGAGCGGCGCTTCGGTTGGCTCGGTCTGGGGGCGCTCACGGCCCAGCTTCTCACCGGGACCTGGCTGGGGCTCGTCCATCTCGGCGACCTGCGCACGATCTTCGCCGAGCCCAAGGCCACCACGCACCTGGTGCTGACCAAGCTGGTCCTGGCGTTGGTGGTGTTTGGTTGGGGCGGCTACGAGTATCACATCATGGCGCTCCGCTTGAAGGCGGACGGCCTCCGCCGATTCAACGCCCATGCCTGGACGACCGTGGCCCTTTCCGTGCTGCTCCTCGTGTTGGGGGTCGCGATCAGGACCGGCGGCCTGTGGGGCGGGGTCGAGTAGCGGGCTTGCCCGCGGGAACCGTTGGACGGGTCGTCACCCGCCGAGCAGTCGGCGACCCACCACCACCGCGATCCCGCCGACCAATGCGCACGCGTTGAAGGCGAAGTGGGAGGCGAGCGGCCCGATGAGGCTGCCCGAGCGCTCGCGGGACCAGGCGCATACCAGCCCGAGCAACGACGTCGCCACCACGATCAACGTCGCGGTGCGCCAGTCGTTGCCCGAGAAGAAGAGCGTCAGGTGCATGCCGCCGAAGAGGAGCCCGCTGGACACGATCCGAGCGGCCGCTCCCGACGCCGGCTCGGCGACGTCGAACGGAGGGGCGGCTTGCCACGGCTGCATCCAACCTTGGATCAAGCCCCGTACGAAGAGCTCTTCGGCGATCGTGGAGCCGAACCAGACGATGAGCACGATCCGGAGGAATCCGAGCTCGCTGATGCCCGCCATGGGTGGAAGCCCGAGCAACAGGATGGTGGCCGTGGCCGCCATGCCGAGGACACCTCCGCAAGCGATGGGCACGATCGTGGAGGCGATCCAGCGCCGAGGCGCCGCCCATCCCCACGCGGCCGGCGATCGCCCCACGAGCATCATGGTTCCGAGCGACACGGCGAACATGAGGGACTTGCTGACCACCTGGGACGCCGCGGTGCCGTCGATCCAACCCAGCCCAGCCATGCCCTTCGTCGCGCCCCAGATCGCCAGGAACACGATCACCCCAACCAGGACGGCCAGCGCGGTCGGGAGTCGTTTCGGCAACATGGTGGGACTCGAAGGTCGGGAGCGGCGGGGGGGCACTGACGAGATCGATCCCGATCGGGTGCGGACTGCAGAATATGCGGTCGCGCGGATCGACCGACTGCCGGACGGGCTCCCGCCGAGGGGCGGAATCGCGGTTCTCTCGCCGTGGAACGCACCCCCGCGTCCGCGGAGATTGTGACATTGATCACGAGCGTGCGGACCATTGACCTGGACGGGCGAGCGCTCCACGATCAGGTGATGGCGGGGTGGACGTTTCCGACTGGAGGCCAACATGGCGACCACGCTTGATGCCCGCCGATCACACGAGTTGATCGAGCGGCCGGAGTCTTCGACCCATCACCTGGCGCACTGGGCGACGCTCGTGCTTTGGCCGCTCATGGTGCTGATGATCGCCGCGTCTGTATTGGCGATGGCGACGATCTTCCCCCTGTCCGTGGTGACTGGCGGCTTGGCCGTCGTCTGCGGCGTGCTGCTGTGGACAGCGCGCAAGGTCGAGGACGGAACCGAGGCAGGAACGGAGAATGCCGCGGCGGAACGCCAGTCGGCCGAACCGCCGGCTTCCGTCGCCGATCGTGCAGCCGGTGTCGAGACCGAGGTCGTCGAGTCGTCGATGCCCGACGACCAGGTGCTCGGACCGACGATGTCGTCGTCGCTCCTTCTGCGCGAAGGACGCGTCATCGCCGGTGGCGTCGTGGTGCTCGCGCTCATCGCCGTGCTGCTCGGCTTCCTGATCTTGGAGTGGCCCTTCGCAGCGCTGGGCACCGGGATCGTGTTCCTCTACATGGGAATCGTGGGGATCCCAGCTTGGATGGCGTGGATCGAGGGCGACGTCGAAACGGCGGTTCGCCGCGAACACGACGGGGGGACGGTGGAGTAGTCTCCTTGGCCGCGGGTCGTACGGACCGGGCTGGCACGCTGCCCGGTTGGCACGCGTCGGGCCGGCAATCGAGAGAAGCGTGAGGCGCACTGTGCATCATGTCCCGCCCTCGCGCGAGCCAGCCATCTTGGCGGTGTCCTTGGGCGTGGGCGTGGCCATCGGCGCTCTGCCCCTCGACGAATGGGCGTCGCGCCTTGGCGGTCACCCGGCGCTGGGCACCATGGTGGCCGTGAACGTCCTGCTTCCATTGGCGACCGCGACCCTCGCCGTTGCCTTTCCGCGCCTCCGCACCGCCGCCGCGGGTGGCGTCCTCGTCGTGGCCGGCTTCGCGCTGGCCCGCTTGCTGCAATTCGAGGCGCGGATCTGGACCTGGACGCCCCAACTGCTCGCCAGTCGGATTCACCCGATCCTCGTCGCTGCCGCCGTGGCCTGCGCTGCGATCGGTGCAATCGTCGCCGGCATCGTTCGCACGTGGCGCCGAGTGGGTGTGCCCCCTCACCATCCAAGTTGTCGGACGTGTGGACATGCACTGTCGGCTTCACCGGCGGCGATCCTCCCCTGCGCATGTCCCGAGTGCGGGACACCCGTTCGTACGCCGAGCGATTCCAGCACATAGAGGGTGCATGGCGCCGGATGGCCGCTCACGGAACTGCTGAACCTGCAGCCGCAAGTGCCGGCGTTCTACGCTGACTTGGGACGCTGGCGCATCACGGGGAAGCGGGGGGAAGGAGGACGTCATGACACGTTCGACGCGCTTTGCTGGCGCGCTCGCGGCCGCGGCGATCGGGTGGATGCTCCCGACCGAATCGGCGTGGAGCGATGACTTGGTGCCACCGCCATATCGCGGCGCACCTCTTTCGGTATTCGCGGAATGGGAGTTTGCCCAGCCACCTGCCAATCCGAACTTCATTCCGCCGGACTCGTTCTTCGACGTGGCCATGCCGGGATTCGTTCCGGATGGCGTGCCTCCACACGCCGAGTTGGGTGTTGATCCGTGGGTATGGGTACCGGGCGACGGGGACGGAGGCCTCACGGCGGCGGGTGGCCCTGGATCGGTCTTCGGCATCGCCTTCAAGCTGCCGAACTTCCTTCCGCCCGACGACGACCTGGAGCTGCGCGTCCAGGTGACCTACCAATGGCCTGCGGGCGGCGATCCCGGGATCATGATGACGGCGGAGTCGGTTGAACGGCTCTTCGACAAGCCGCCGGGTCCGAACACGCTCGTCGGCTTCCCCGGATTCGTGATCGGGATCCTGCCGGTGGACAACAGTCACTACGCGGTGGACTGGATCCTGAGCCCTTCTTGGCACTTCACGGATGTGGTCCTGATCGTTCCCTTCGGCGTCACGCTCGACGAGATCGTGATCGACACCGTGCTCGACGTCTCGCCGCCCGAGAACGACGCGTGCGCGGATGCGTTGCCGATCGCGGAGGGAAACACCTACTTCAGCACGCTCGGGGCGAGTGACAGCGAACCACCCTTGCCGTCCGAGTGCGACGAGGGGTTCGGAACCGGCCTCATTCGCGACATCTGGTTCGCCTACAAGCCGACGTGCAGCGGTACCGCCCTGATCACCGCGTGCAATCCCGACACGAACTACGACGCGCGACTGGCGGTCTACACCGGAACGTGCGACGAGCTGAGCCTCCTCGCCTGCAACGACGACCTGCCCAATTGTCCGGTGCTGGACCTTCCGGGCTACGACCTCCTTCCCACGGTCGAGATCGATGTCCAGTGCGACACCACCTACTACATCCGGCTCGGTGGCTATCCGGGTCCCGTCTCGACGGGCAGCGGCGACGGAACGCTCACGATCGTCTGTCTCGGCGGCCATCCATGCCTGCCGCACTGTGACGGCGATCTGAACGGCGACGGCACCGTCGACGGTGCCGACCTCGGCCTGCTCTTGGGCGCCTGGGGGCCTTGCTTGGAGGACTGCCCGGCGGACCTCAACCACGACGACGAGGTCGATGGAGCCGACCTCGGGTTGCTGCTCGGATTGTGGGGCGACTGCCCGATCCTGTGTCCGGCGTCCGACCACGGCTGCTTCGAGATCGGACCGCCGGGATGCACCGACATCGCCTGCTGCGATCTTGTGTGCAGCCTCCAGCCGATCTGCTGCGAGGTGATGTGGGACGGCGCGTGCGTCGGCGAGGCGCTGGCACAATGCCTCGGATGCGGAAGCCCGTTCGCGGGCGACTGCTGCACGGTGCACGCCAACGCCTACTGCGACGATCTGCTCTGCTGCGAGATCGTCTGTCAGATGGAGCCGTTCTGCTGCCTGGTTGCCTGGGATGTGCAGTGCGTGGCGACGGCGGAGATGGTTCCCGAGTGCGGATGCCTCGAGCCGTTCTGTCCGCCGTCGGACCACGACTGCTTCACGATCGGCGAGGCAGGTTGCACCGACGTGGAGTGTTGTGTGATGGTGTGTGCGGTCGATCCGTTCTGCTGCGACGCGCAATGGGATCTCCTCTGCGTCGCCGAGGCGACGGATCTGTGCGGGCCCTCCGGGGTGAACGGGCGCTGATCGGTTGCATCGTGCGCGCCCGCGCTGAATGGGGTGCCACGGCGTTGGGTGCCACGGCCATTCTGGCCGTGCGCAACGTCTCGGCACGTCCGGCACGGCCAAGATGGCCGTGGCACCCGGGATGACGGTGCGCAACGTCTCGGCACGTCCGGCACGGCCAAGATGGCCGTGGCACCCTCCGTTCGTTGGCGCGCGTCGGCCGGTGGTACCCTCCGGTCACGGACACCCTTCGCGCGCGCTCGCTGGCGCCCCGCGCGGCGGGGCCCCGCG
>JAGQOG010000393.1 GCA_020427695.1 Phycisphaerales bacterium | reverse complement strand
TGGCCGGTCACCCAGCCGATGTCGGCCGTGCACCAGTAGACCTGGCCGCGCCCGGGCACGAGGTTGAAGACGTAGCGGGCGGTGGTGGCGGTGTACACCATGTAGCCGCCGGTGGTGTGTCGAATCCCCTTGGGCTTCCCGGTCGAGCCCGAGGTGTAGAGCAGGAAGAGCAGGTCCTCGCTGTCCATCCACTCGCAGGGACACTCCGTGGGCGCGGTCAGGGTCAGGTCGTGCCAATCGTGGTCGCGGCCGGGACGCCAGGCGACGTCGTTGCCGCAGCGGCGGAGCACCACGACATGTCGCACCTGGGGACAGCGTTCGCACGCCGCGTCCACGTTCTCCTTGAGGGGAACGATCTGTCCGCGGCGCCATGCCCCGTCGCAGGTCACGATCACATGACTGTCGGCGTCGTTCACACGATCCACGATCGCGTGGCTCGCGAAGCCGCCGAAGATCACCGAGTGCGCCGCGCCGACGCGGGCGCAGGCGAGCATGGCGATCGCCAGCTCGGGAACCATCCCCATGTACAGCGTGACCACGTCGCCCTTCTTCACCCCGAGCGCCTTCAGGACGTTCGCGAAGCGACACACCTCCTCCAGCAGGTCGCGGTAGCTGATCCGGCGGATCTCCGGCACCGGGTGGAGCTCCTCCCCGGTCGCGATGTTCGGCTCGCCCTCCCAGATGATCGCCGGCTCGTCGCCGTGACCGCGCATGACCTGCCGGTCGAGGCAATTGTGACACACGTTCGTGCGCCCCCCGACGAACCAGCGGGCGTCCGGTGCCTTCCATTCGAGCACCTTGGACCACGGCTGGAACCAATCGAACTCCGCCGCGATCTCGCTCCAAAACGCCTCGGGATCCCGGATCGATCGGTCGTACAGTCGCCGGTACGCCGACATCGACTCGACCAGCGCGCCGCCGGCCCGACGGGCGAAGTCGGCGGGAGGCTCGAACACGCGGCTCTCGTGGAGCACGGACTCGATGGAGGTTGGTTCGGTCTGGAGTTCGGTCATGGGGGCCTTCCTCGGTCGATTCGTTGGCCGCGATGCGCGGCGGAGCGGACATTGTAATGGTGACCGAAGAACAGCACCGGACGCGGAGATCCGCGTCCGGTGCTCGGTGGACACGCGTTCTGCCGGCGTCCGCTCAGACGGGGAAGCAGTCGCCCCACGCGCCGAGCAGCAGTCCGAGATCGGATCCGTCCACGGTGCCGTCGTCGTTGAGATCGCCGGGGCCGGGCGTACCCCAGGCGCCGAGCATGATGCCGAGATCGGATCCGTTCACCTGGCCGTCGCCGTCGAGATCGGCGGCGCACGGCGGATCGACCGGCACCGAGTCGTCGTCCTCGAAGCCGGGCAGCGTGGGCAGCGCTCCGGGAGCCGGCATCAGCACGAGCTTCACCTCGTCGTTGGGCAGGAGAAGGACATTGGGGATCACGAAGAACTGCGGGTCGCTGGTGCAGATGCAGCACTGGATGGCGCCCTCGAGGCACTTGGCCAGCTTGCAGTGCAGCACGACGTTCGAGCCGGCGCATGAACCCGTCGCGCATTCGTCGGACGAGCATCCCCCGCCGCCGGGACACGCGTTTCCCGGCGCCAGGATCCACGGATTCCCCGAGCAGGCGTCGTACTGCGCCTGAACGCTGCCGTTCACCACCAGTTGGATGATGGGGGTCAACTCCGCCATCCCCTGGATGCCGCGCTCGCCGATCTCCCACGACCCCACGATGTTGAACAGGTCGCTGCCGGCAACGGGCTCCTTCTGCGCCGGTCCCAGTCCGACGTTCCAGAAGCGCGGCTCCCCGTCGAAGACGAAGGTGCGGGCATCGTCGCTCTCGTCGTTCTCCGGCATCGCGCCGCTCGCCGGATAGAGGATCACCGTGATCTCGTCGCCGGGCGAGAGATCGATGCCGGGAATGTTCGACGTGATCCACGGGAAACGGCACGTGCAGTCGCAGTTGCCGGCAGGACACGGCGGATCCTCGAGGCACAGCATGGTGTTGAACACACCGTCGATGAATCCGCCGCCGCATCCTCCCGTGCATCCCGTGATGCCGCAGAGGCCGTCGGTGAAGTCGAGGTTCACCGCGACCGTCGCGGTGGCGACGGGCACCTCGGCGCCGCTTCCCACGAACACCGCGATCGTGGTGCCCTGGTTGGCGCCGGCACTGGTGCCGTTGGCCTCGACGGTCCAGAGCACTTGGAAGTTCCACCCGCCGGTGGGCGAGGGAAGCACGGCCACTTCTCCGATCCGCCGATTGAGGATCGGCGAGCCCTGGGCCTGGACAAGCCCGGTCGTCCCGAGCAGGCCGGCGGCGACGATGCACCACCCCAACAAACGGCTGCTTCGCTTCATGTCCGCTCCCTTCGGTTGGTCAGGTGTCCGGCGGGCCGCCTCGGCTCCCCGGCGAACCTGAAAGTGGATGACCGACCGACCTGGAGACGCGCTTCGACGTGGGGTCCGCATGGGGGGCGCTCCGACCTTCCAACTCCCCAAGCGCAGCAAGAACGTGCTCCCGGTCGCCACTCCGCGCCGTTCACAGCGTTCTCTCCTGTCTGCTGTCGCTCGCTGGGCCCCGGAACCGCGACCCAACCACGGCAGGCGTCGATGCGAACACGTCCGGTCCCCACCGGACTCAGCCGATCGTAGGCGGACGGGGAGCCCGGTCGCTCGGAAATGGAACGATCTCGTGCCGGGATCGGTTACACGATGCCGCAACGGGCGCAGATTGGACGCACCGGGCTGCTACGGACAGGGGCCCCAAGCGCCAAGCAGAATGCCGAGGTCGGCGCCGTCAACGACGCCGTTGCCCGTGAGATCGCCGGGACCGCTCCCACCCCAATCGGCGAGGAGCAGCCCGAGGTCGGCGCCGTTGACCTGGCCGTCGCCGTTGAGGTCGCCGGTGCAGGGGATGCCCGCCCCCGATGCGGCCAGCGACCAGAATCCGCCGACGAGCGTGAACGCGCCTCCGGTCATGACCGGCCCCGCATCGGGTTGACCGATCGTGCCACCGAGTGTGAATCCGCCGCCGACGGAGAAGGTGCCGCCGCCGCCATCGACCGTGTGCCAGGAGAGATCGAATCCCGGACCGATCGGCGCCGCAACCGTGGCGCTCGCCGCGAGGAGCGCCGCGAGTCCGAGTGCAGTTCGTGCGCGTGCCACTGAACGGGTCATCGTCCTTCCTCCTTCGCCGAGCGCAGCCACTCCGCCATCGAACGCTCGAGGTCGTCGAGGCGCGCTTGCAGCGCCGCGTTCTCGTCCCGCAGCGATTGTACGGCCTGCTCCATGGCCGCCGCATCGCCCTGACGGTCGAAGCGGTCGAAGAAGACCGAGAGCAGCACCCGTTTGCCGCCGGCGGTCGCCGGCAGGGAGGACCACCGGATCCCCTCCGCCGCCCGGGCCACGACGTGGCCGACCGCGAATCGGGAGGGATCGTCGAGCATCGCGCAGCCGGTCACGTCGGACGCGATCAGGGCGTCGCCGGGCTCGATATCGCCGGTGCCCGCATCGACCACCCACATCTCGCCGTTGCCGACCGCAGCCACCAGGTGGCGGCTGTCGGGATCGCTCGGATCGGGCGGGCAAAGGTACGACCCGAGGCACGCCGGATCGTTCGCCTGGGCCACCGGCGCGATCCCGTAGACGACTTCGCAGTTCGGTCCGGCATGGTCGCGCTGGTTCTCGCCGGTCAGGGCCACCAGCGACCCGGGTTCGATGGTGGTGTCGGTCCAGGCGTGGTGGGAACCGGTGAAGGTGTTGTAGCTCACGGTGCTGCCGACCACCGAGATGCCTCCGGCGAAGGTGCTGTTGTTGTAGAAGTTGATGAGCGTGCCGTCGGAGGCGGTGCGGTTGAAGAACGTGGAGCCGCCGCTGGGCGTGTTCACCTCGAGCCCGCCGTTGGTGATGGTGATGTCGGCGCCGGTGTCCATCAGGATGAAGCCGTTGGGACCGACGTCGATGCGCGGCTGGGCGCCGCCGTTGACGAACAGGCTGTTGAACACGGTCAGCGTCGAGGCCGTGGGCGGGGTGCCGATGCCGCACTGGCCGCCGCCGTTGGGGATGATGCTCACGTCGCCGCCGTCGTTGTTGAGGTACAGCGTGGACGTGCCGCCGGCGTTGCGGGCCATGATCTCGTTGTTGTCGATCGAGATGTTCGCGGCGTCGGTTGTGCCCAGCACCAGGAACCCGCCGCTCCCCGGCTCGCTGTCCGTGCCGCCCGCGAGTTGGAGCCGCGCGATCGGCAGGGTGGTGCCGATGCCGAAGTCGCCGTTGGTGTTGAAGGCCGCGGCCGCCGTGCCGTCGATGGTGAAGAGCAGGGGGGCGCCGAAGAGGCCCTTGTTCGAGGCGATCTGCGCATGCACGCCGCCGGCGTCGTCGAGGAACCGGAGCAGGCCCAGCGTGTTGGTGCTGAGTCCCGAGGGCGTGTCGCCTTGGAGGTCGAGCTGCGAGGTGCCGCCGTTCCCGGTGCTGGAGAGGCGCACCACGCTGTCGGCGCCCGAGATCTCGAGGTCGGCGATCGGCGAGGACGTGCCGATTCCGACGTTGCCCGCGTTGTAGTAGGTCGAGGTGCCGGACGTCGCCCAGGGGGCGAGCGACCGCACTGCGTACGGGGCGGCGCTCAGGAGCTGGCGCGGACCGAGGGGTGTGAAGGCGGCGCAGGCGCCAGCGGGGCTTTCGACCGCGATGTCCAGCCACCGCTCGCTGCCTTCGAACACGTCGGCGCCGAAGTCGAGTTCGGCGGTGAACAGCCCGTTCGAGAGCGAGAGGTTGCACGCCGTCAGGGTGGGTCCCATCTGCACGCCGCCAAGGGCCTGGTTGAACAGGCGGAATCGGAAGCTCGCGGTTCCGTTG
>JAGQOG010000392.1 GCA_020427695.1 Phycisphaerales bacterium | reverse complement strand
CGTGGGATCTCGGGGGCGACCACACGCCTGAAAAAAAAAACCCGGGCTTGAGCCTTCCGGCCAGTCTCGAAATCGCCGAGCTGCGGAACGCCCAGC
Organism: Phycisphaerales bacterium; assembly: GCA_020427695.1. Lineage (GTDB taxonomy): Bacteria > Planctomycetota > Phycisphaerae > Phycisphaerales > SM1A02 > JAGQOG01. Next base: position 4,185 of record JAGQOG010000392.1, on the reverse strand, counting down.
AGGGCGCCGATCTGGACGAGTACGTCGAGATCGCCGGACAGCCCGGCACGTCCCTCGACAACGTGTGGTTCATCGTGATCGGCGACGAGGTCCAGACGGGTGTCCCCGATTCGCAGGGACGGGTTCAGACCGCGGTTGATCTCACGGGCCACACGCTCGACGAGAACGGCCTCTTCCTGATCGGTCGCGGCAGCCTCTCGCTGGCCACGCCGGATCTGGTGAACCTGCTGAACTTCAAGGAGATCGGCAACGTGACGTATGCCCTGGTCACCGGTTTCACCGGCTATCCGGGACTCGATCTCGACATCTTCGACAACGGCAACATCGACATCACGGTCTGGAGCAGCGTGCTCGATGCCATCGCCCTTCGACGGAACGGAAACCCCCAGGGCGTGTACCTCGGTGCCCCGACCCTCGGACCCGTTGCCTCCAAGACCCAGACCTACGGCGTAGGCTGGCAACTCGCCGATCGCTGGATGACCTACCAGGCGTCGAACTTCGTCACGCCGCCGTTCCCCGGCTACGTTTCGGGACACAGCACCTTCAGCCGCTCTGGCGCCGAGGCGCTCACCGGGATCACCGGCAGCCCGTACTTCCCGGGCGGACTCTTCAACTACACCATTCCCGCCGACTGGCTCAAGTTCGAGTTCGGGCCCTCGACTCCGGTGACGTTCCAGTGGGTCACCTACTACGACGCCTCGGACGAGGCGGGCGAGTCGCGCATCTGGGGCGGCATCCACCCGCCCGTCGACGACATTCCCGGTCGAATCGCGGGCGACGAGGTCGGCAAGCGCGTCGTCGAGCGGGTCAAGGCGCTGTACAGCGGCGAGTACCTGTCGCCCGACATCAACGGCGACGGCGTCGTCGACGGTGCGGACCTTGGCCTCCTGCTCGGCCAGTGGGGCAGCAACGGCGGCTTCGGCGATCTCAACGGCGACGGACTTGTGGACGGCGCCGATCTCGGTCTGCTGCTCGGCGACTGGGGTTGAGCCGCGAGCACCGACTCGAACGGATCGATCGAATGGTCATGACGCGGGCCGACGTGGAAACACGTCGGCCCGCTTCGCATGGGCAGAGCGTCCGTTGGACGGACGGAGCCGTCGAGCCGCCGTGACGGCGATCCTCGACGATCAGGAGCGATCCAGCGATTCGCTCCAGACGCGCCGACCGCGCACGATCGTCTCGACGGCGCGGCCGCGCACGGTCCAGCCGTGGAACGGACAGTTCCGTCCCATCGAGTGGAAGCGGTCGGCGCGAACGGTCCATTCGAGCTCGGGATCGACGACGGTGATGTCGGCCGGGCCGCCCACGGCGAGACGACCCAGCCCCTGACGATCGAGCCCGACCAGGCGCGCCGGCTCGATGGTCATCATGGCGATCATCCGCAGCCAGTCGATCACGCCGTCGTCCACCAGCGCGCGACGGTAGAGCGGCAAGGCGCACTCGACGCCGACGATCCCGAATGCCGCCGAGTCGAAGTCCACCGCCTTCTCGTGCACCGCGTGCGGCGCGTGATCGGTGGCCAGCACGGTGATCGTGCCGTCGGCCACGCCCTCCTTGAGCTGGCGGATGTCGTCGCTCGCCCGCAGGGGAGGGTTCATCTTGGCGTTGGTGTCGTAGCCGACGCACGCCTCTTCGGTGAGGAGGAGGTGGTGCGGCGAAACCTCCGCGGTGACCGGTTCGCCGCGCTCGCGGGCGGCGCGGACCAGGGCCACCGATCCGCCGCTGCTGAGGTGCTGCACGTGGTACGCGCACCCGATGCCGCGGTTGAGACGGATGTCGCGTTCGATGACGAGCTCTTCGGCGAGCCGGGGCCATCCCCGCAGTCCAAGGCGCGTGGCCAACGGTCCGGCGTTCATCACGCCTCCGGCCGACAGCGTCGGTTCCTGGCAGTGCTGCATGAAGGGCCGGTCCGCGGCGCGGCACGCCTGGAGCACCTTGAGCATCATGCCGGCGGAGGCGACGACATCGCCGTCGTCGGAGAAGCCGACGGCCCCGGATGCCGCCATGGATCCGATGGGGGCGAGCTGTTCGCCCTGGCGCCCCACGGTGGCAGCGGCGACGACGAACACCCGGCTGTGGGCGAGCCGGTCGGCCTTGAGCTGGACGAACTCGACGAGGGTCGGGTTGTCGAGCGCCGGACGCGTGTTGGGCATGCAGCACACGGTGGTGAAGCCGCCCGCCGCGGCGGCGGCGGTGCCGGTTTCCAGCGACTCCTTGTGCTCGCCGCCCGGCTCGCGAAGGTGGACGTGGATGTCGAGCAGGCCGGGGCAGACCAAGCGCCCTTCCGCATCGATCCGTTCGGGTGGCGGCACGTCGGAAGGAACCCGTATCGCACCTTTGGTCTCGATCGCCGCGACCCGGTCGTCCACCACCAGCACATCGCCCGTTGCGTCCAGCCCCGAGGCCGGATCGAGGATCCGACCGCCTTGAATGAGGAGAGAGCCCATGGGGGCGCTGATCATAGCGGCGACCCGTTCAGCCTTCGGCCCGTGGCGGCAGCGTGGGCGGGAGGGGGAGCAAAAAAGAACGACGCCCGCCAAGCTGGCGGGCGTCGTCGATCGCCTGGAGAATCGATCAGGACTTGTTGCAGGAGCCCTTCGAGGACGGGCAGCAGCTCTTGCCGCTGTCGTCGCTCACGGCGCCCATGCTGGTCTCGCCGGTGGTGGGGCAGCTCTTCGAGCAGCCGCTGTTCGAGCCGCAGTCCTTGCTGCCGACGGCGCCCATGCTGGTCTCGCCGGTCACGGGGCAGGTCTTGGTGCAGCTGCTGGAGCAGCCGTCCTGGCCGCTCACCGCGCCCATGCTGGAGGACTTGTCCTTGCACGCGTCGCTGCACGCGCCGCCGGAGCTCGAGCAGCAGGCGGGCTTGTCGCCGCTCACGGCGCCGGCGCTGGTCGGGGAGGTCTTGGTGGACTGACAACCAACGAGGGCGACCGAAAGGCACAGGGCCGCGAGGGAGGCGATGCGAGTCATGCTTGGTTTCTCCGTGGAGGTTGACTGACAGGGGGGCCGGATCGGGACCCCGATGAAGCCGATCGGCGGCAGGATAGGCCGCCCAGACCGTGTGAGTATAGTTGAACGGCGTTGCCGACCCCAGTATTTCGCCATCCTGGCGACTTGCGACGGATTCGCGGCTGGAGACCCGAGCCCGAACGCCATACCGCCACAGTGGCAGGAAACATCGGTCTTGCGGATGGAGAACCCGAACGGAACGCCTGAAGGCCGGCCGGAAGGACGCGATCCGAACCGCGCCGCCGCTCTGTCCGGCGCGAGCGGATCGAAAGGTCCGGAAACCGGGTCGGAGGAAATCGGCTCGCCACCCGCGACGCGAGCCGAGGATTGGGGCGATCGTCGAGCCCGCCTGCTGGAGAAGGCGCGATCGCTGCCCAAGGTCGCGGGCGTGTATCTCATGAAGGGCGAGGACGGCCACGTCCTCTACGTGGGGAAGGCGTCGATCCTGCCCAACCGCGTGTCGTCGTACTTCGTGCCCTCCGCCGACCTGGGGCCCAAGAAGCAGCGGATGCTCGACTTCGTGCGCGACTTCGACGTGATCGAGTGCGAGGGCGAATGGGAGGCGCTGCTCATGGAGAGCCGCCTCGTCAAGGACATCCGGCCGCGCTTCAACGCCCGCCTCGCCGACGACAAGACGTTTCCGTATCTGGTGGTGACGCTGCGGGACGACTTCCCCGGCGTGTTCATCACCCGCAATCCGACCGACGAGCGCTTCAAGGGGGCGCGGGTGTTCGGGCCGTTCACATCGGTCTGGGCGCTGCGGCAAGCCGTCCAGCTCCTCCAGCGCGTGTTCCGCTACCGCACCTGCGAGCTCGACATCGCGGACGGCGATCCCCGCAACAACCGGTTCCGGCCGTGCCTCCTGCATGCGATCGGGCAATGCACCGCACCGTGCGCCAACCGCGTGACGAAGGGCGACTACCGCGCCGACATCGACCGGTTCATCCGGTTCCTCGGCTCCAAGCGCAGCGTCATGCTGCGCGAGTTGCGCGAGGAGATGGCCGCCGCCAGCGCCGACCTGGCCTTCGAGCGGGCGGCGGTTCTCCGCGACCAGATCAAGGCCATCGAGAAGCTCGACGACCGCGCCGACCGCAAGGACAACTGGCAGCCCGAGACCGAGGTCGGCTACGTCGACCCGAAGAAGGCCCTCGCGTCCCTCCAGCGAACCCTCGG
>JAGQOG010000391.1 GCA_020427695.1 Phycisphaerales bacterium | reverse complement strand
GGCATCGTCATCCGGCCGGCCAGATAGTCCGGCAGCTTGAACAGCAGCACGAACACCAGGATCAGCCAGCCCTCCGGCCGGGCGAGAAACGCCCGCAGCGGCTCGATGACCGCGTCCCCGATCGTGGCCGGCGCCGCATGGGCATCGCGCGGCTCGGGTGCGAGCGCCGTGCCCACCAGCCCGATCAGCATCGCTCCCGCCGCGGCCAGGTACGCCCAGCGCCACGACACGACCGCCGAGAGGGCGAGCACGCCGGCACCGGTCGCGATCATCGCCAGCCGATAGCCGGTCACGAAGACGGCCGCGCCGGCGCCGCGCTCGGCGTCGGGCAGCACGTCGGTGCGGTAGGCGTTCGAGGCGATGTCCTGCGTGGCGCTCACGAAGGCGACCGCGACCGCAGTTCCTGCGAGAAGCCACAGGCTGGCACCCGGCGTCTCCGGTCCGAACAGGGCCATGGCGGCGATCGCCACCACCAGGATCGACTGGGTCAGCAGCAGCCACGACCGGCGCCGACCGAGCGTCCCGAGTCGCGGCGAGTACCGATCGACGATCGGGGCCCAGACCACTTGGAACGAATAGGGGAGCCCGACGAGCGTGATGAATCCCACGGTATCGAGGGCGTACGCCTTCGAGCGCAACCATGCCTGGATCGTGTCGCCGGTGAGCGCGAGTGGCAACCCCGACCCGAAGCCGAGCAGGGCGAGCGCCGCCATGGTTCGATTCAGGTAGACGGAGGCGACGCTTGGCCGAGGCGCAACGGGCATGGGACAAGCATCGGCCGACCGGGCCGTGCAAGGCGAAAAGGAAGGGCCGGTGCCGCGATCCCCCGGTGGAGATCGGAGCACCGGCCCTGGTGTCCGGTCGCGATCGTCGCGCGGAGAGCCGCGGCTACTGCGCCATCAGCCGTCCGAGCTCGAACATGTTCTGCGGCCGAGCGCAGCATCGGGCGTCGTCCTCGCCTCCGCTCGCCGCACCGCCGGCATCGCTTCGCGCCCCACCGGCGGCGCCGCCGAGGGGGAAGATGATGAAGTCGTCGTGCACCTCGTAGTGCGGCGCCTCGGCCATGGCGTGGATCGCCGCCTGAAGCTCCAAGAGGTGCGCCTTGGTCAACTGGAGGGGATGCTCGTCGGGATGGCTGATCGATCCGACGGGGAAGTCGTCGCCCGGGGTGTTGCTCATCTCGATGTGCGTTCCGAGCACCCAGCACACCGGCTTGTCGGCCGTGAAGGCCACCAGCCGATCGATGCTGTCCATGTACTGCGCGAAGCTGCTGATGTAGAGCCGGCCCGGGTAGAGCGTGTCGCCCGTCAGCAGGAGACCGGTGGCGCGGTCGTACACCGCGATGTGCGCCGACTGGTGGCCCGGGATGGGAATGATGTCCACGATGCGCCCGCCGAGGTCGTACTCCACGATCTGATCGGGCCAGTTGGTGATGCCGAAGAAGGTCTTGACCGCGGTCTGGCTGTTTCCGACGAGCACCGTGTTCGGCAGGTTGACGAACTGCGCGTTGCCCGCGACATGGTCGCCGTGACCGTGCGTATGGGCGACGACGAGCTCGATCGAGTCCTGCTCGTGGTCGGCGAGCCAGTCGGCCACGACCTCCTGCACCTTGGGCGCGAGGGAGATGTTCCCCGCGCCGGTGTCCATCATGAGCACCTTGTCCTGGCCGAACAGGAGCATGATGAACGGGCCTTCGAAGTTGGTGCACAAGGACTGCCGCAGGATGGCGAGGTTCTCGTTGTACCAGTGCACCTGGATGGGCGGCTCGGTGGAGCAGTTGGGAGCGCCGGAGATCCACTGGGGCGGGAACCCGCCGCATTCGAGCGTGGTGGGACCCCAGGAGGCGAGCATGATGCCGAGATCGGCGCCGTCGATCGTGCCGTTGGCGTCGAGGTCGCCCGCACCGCCCCGACCCCACGAGGCCAGGAGCATGCCGAGATCGGCGCCGTCCACGGTGCCGTTGCCGTCGAGATCGCCCAGGCCGCAGCCGGCGTGCGCGGCAGGGGCAAGGGCGAGGAGCAGGGCAGTGGCGCTGACGGAGGCGAGTCTTCGTGACATGTGCATGCAAGAACTCCTGAGGGGAGGGGAGATCTGAATCGGAGCGAAGGGGCCCGGACGGACGCCAGTCATGAAGCCGGTTCTGAAGCTGGCGAACGCTCGCCGTGCTCAGCCCCAGTTCGCGAGAAGGATACCCAGGTCGCCGCCGTCCACGGTTCCGTTGCCGTCGAGATCGGCGGGAACGTCCGACTGGCCCCAGACGCCAAGGAGAATGCCGAGGTCCGCCCCGTCCACCGTGCCGTTGCCGTCGAGGTCGAACGCGGTGTATCGAATGCGCGACAGCTTGCCGCTGAGCCACGAGAGCACGAGGACGTCACCGGTCGTTGGATCGACCGCGATGTCCACCGGCCGTTCCGCGAGGGTAGCGAAGTTGACGATCTCGTCGAGGCCGCCCTCGGGAGTGAGCGTCAGCACCCGGATCCAACTCTGGATGTGGTCGGCGATGAACACCGCACCCTGGTACGGGGCGGGGAACGAGGTGGACTCGTAGAACGTGCCGATGATGGCACACTGGCCGGTGATGCCGGGGGGCACCGATTGCGATGCGTTGCTGTGGTGCCACTGGACGATCGGGTCCGTGACCGGACCGGGATTGTTCGGCGTCTCCAGCGTGTCGCAGCCGTCGGAGGCGGGCACCAGCCCCGGGTAGATGGGCGGTGCCTGGAATCCCTCGACGCACGGCCAGCCGAAATTCTCGCCGCCCGAGCACACGTCCAGCTCTTCGCGCTGGGTCCATCCGACATCGGCCACGACGAGGTCGTTCGTGCCCGGCCGACGGGTCATGCGGAACGGATTGCGGAAGCCGCTGGCCCACACCTTCGATCGCGCCGCATCGGGGTCGCCGGTGAAGAACGGGTTGTCGGGAAGTCCCTGGCCCGTCGCCGGATCGACGCGCAGGATCTTGCCCGCCAGGCAGTCGAGCCTCTGAGCGCGGAAGGCGCCGATGTCCTGCTCGTCGCCGAAGAGCGCGGCGCACAGCGGATCGCCGCCGGCATCCGGAACGTTGAAGTTGGCGCCATCGCCCGGGCTGATGAAGAGGGCACCGTCCTGACCGAATTCGAGATCGCCCATCGAGTGCGAGCTGTAGCAGCAGGGGATGCCGTCCTCAGGGCCCTTGCCAAGGAGGACCACGCGGGAGTCCGGATCGGCCACGTTCCCGCCCGACGCCTCCGTCCCCGTGTACCGAACCAGTCGCCCGAAGGCGGGGTTGACGGCCGGCTCTTCGGGACGCCCGAACTCCGGGTCCACGATGTAAAGAAGGTAGATGTCGCGGCTCGTCTCGAAGTCGGGGGCCAATGCGATGCCGAGCAGGCCGCGGTCGACGCCGAAGCCAACCTCGTCCTGAAGGTCGATGAACGGCTGGGGCAGCACCACCCCGTTCACCACCACCTTCACCAGTCCGCTCTGGAGGAGCACGAAGATGCGACCGTCCGGGGCGACCGTCATCCCCGTGGGCTTGGTGAGGCCGACACCGACGGTGTTCACCGTGAACCCGGCCGGAACGTTGATGGCGGCCTCGACGGCCGTGGTGCCCATGAGAGTCACCGGCATGGCCACGAGGACCGAGGCAAGGGAACGCAACGACGGCATGGGAATCTCCTGGATGACGTTGGTTTGCGGACGTTGGATCTGGGGGGACATGAATCCGAATCGACCGCAGGCCCAGGCTGGCATGAGCGGGCTCGATGGCACCAAGCGGTTCGGATGGACTGGTAGAGTCTGCCCGTGACCGACGAAATGATCAAGCGATTTCTGGCCGGTCGGCCGCACGCGGTCGTCGGTGCATCGGCCGACCGTGAGAAGTACGGAAACCTGGTGCTCCGCTGCTACCAGCAGAACGAGCGTCCGGTATTCGCAGTCAATCCCCGCGGCGGCTCCATCGAGGGGGAAAGGGTCTACGCCGACCTGGCGTCGATCCCGGGGACGGTCCACGGCGTTTCGATCATCACGCCCCCGCCCGCAACGGAGCGCGTGATCGAGGAGGCCGGGGCCTTGGGCATCCGGCATGTCTGGATGCAGCCGGGGGCGGAAAGCCCGCGGGCGATCGCGCGGTGCCGTGAACTCGGAATCGAGTGCATCGCCGGCGGTCCGTGCATCCTGGTCGTCCTGGGTTGGTCCGGGTAGGGCGCAGGCGGGGTGCCACGGTAGGGGGTGCCACGGAATGGGGTGCCACGGCCATCCTGGCCGTGCCGAACGTCTTGTGCGTCAGTGGGTGCCACGGCCATCTTGGCCGTGCCGAACGTTCTGTGCGTCGCCGGGTGCCACGGCCATCTTGGCCGTGCCGAACGTTCGGTGCGTCAGCGGGTGCCACGGCCATC
>JAGQOG010000390.1 GCA_020427695.1 Phycisphaerales bacterium | reverse complement strand
CCGAGAGGGATGCGGTACACCCCGTCGCCGAGCGCGTCGACCACCGGCGCCTCGATCGCGAGGACCGGCAGCCGCTTGAGAATCTCGGTGGCGAATGCGGCCTGCTTCGCGCCCAACTCGTCCAGGAGCTCCGGCGGGGGATTGATGGTGAACCCGGGCACGAAGCCGCCGATCTCGACCCTCCCGAGCTGCGGATGATCGAACGCCTTCCACTCCACGAATCCGGCGCCGTCGCGGTCATTGTCCGACCAGGCGAGCCAGGCGGCGGCGTCGGGATCGCCGGCCACGGTCGGTGCCGGTGCGGTGGGCGGCGGTCCGCCGCGCCCGCGGGATCGTCGACCGCGACCTCCACCCGGAGGCGGCGTGGGCGGGGCCTCGCCGCCACCCTCGGCTCCGCTTGGGGACTCGCCTGCGGGCGGCGCTGGCTTTGCAGCCTCGCCTTCCGTTGGCGCCTCCCCGGGCTTGGGTGTCGCGTCCGGCCGTCCCCACACGGTGCTTGCGAACGTCGGCACGCCGCGCTGGGCGTACATCCACGCCTCGAAGGACCCTGCCGTCGGCTTCTTCGACGATCGCGATTGGCCCGCTGATTCCTTGTAGATTCGACCGATCTCCGCATAGAGCGCAGCGTCGCCGGCGTCGATCTCGCTCGGCACGCCCGACGGCTCGCGTCCGCGCGAGTCGGGTGCGTTCACGAGGTTGTCGTGCGGGCCGTAGACGATGGCCGCTGCGATCTCGGGATGGGCGATCACGAACTCCGCGAGCGCGGAGGACTCGGGCTCGGAGAGTTGGAATGGACCGGCGCCAAGCTGGTGCTCCGGCCATCGGTGCATGAAGTTCATGTCGAGGTCGACGCCGCCCAACCCGTCCTCGTTGAACAGACCGTCGTTGTCGTTGTCGATGCCCTCGGTCAGCAGCCGATAGCGGGCGCGCTCGCCCTTGTTGGCGTCGGGAGCACGCATGACGCGCGGGTCGGTGGAATCGGCGACCTGGGTGGGCTGTTCGGGCGGCGCGGGATCGAGCACGCGCATGAGGAGCACGAGTCCGTCGCCGTCGATGTCCTCCGGCCCGTCCTCGTCCGCGACACCATCCCGATCGTCGTCCACCGGGCGCAGCGTGGCCACCTGCGGTGCGCCACCGAGCGTCTTCGCCGTCGCGTCGGGGTTGCCGCGCGGCACCACGTAGACGGTGGCGGCTTTCAGGAGATCCGGCTGTTCGTCCAGGAGATGCTGGACCACGCGCACGGCGGCTTCGGTGCCGACCAGGTGCGTGCCATCGAGTCCGGCGACGATCAGGAGTGCGGGGCGGCCGGTCCTCGCGCTGGCCGTCTCCGGCAGCGGGTCGCCGAGCACGAGCAGCGGGATGTCCTCGCCGGTTCGGCTCATCCCCAGCGTGTCCCGCCGGCAGCGATCGGGATGGGCCTGAACCAGATCGTTGCAGCGACGCAGCAAGGCGGTCTGGTCGAGATACGCAGGACTCTCGTCGAGCGTCGTGGCGGCGGCAAGCACGAGCAGGCACGGGACGAGAAGCGGCATCGGTTTCTCCGGGAGGCGAACACGCGGCCCCCAGTCGCCGAGGCGGCCACAGGAGCGGCATCAGTCTACATGTCCATGTTCAGCGTGGCATCATCCATCAAGTACAGCCCGATCAGCCAGTTCTCGACCAGGTAGGGCTCGACGCTCAACCGACCGGTCACCGTCCCGTAGAGGGCGGTGCGGAGCGACCGATGCTCGGGTGGAGTCGCGAGCTTGACCTCGATGGCGTCGTAGGGGGTGGGAGGCACGCCGATGCAGCAGCCGTCCCACTGGTTGAGCATCAGCAGCATCTCCCGCGGATCGCTCGACACGATGGGGAACGCGGCGAATCCCTCGATGCGCACCCACTTCCCGTTGAGCATGGCGACCCGCTGCGGCAGGCGGTCGTCCTTGAGCCGTGGCTGGAAGGTCTCCATCGCCGACACCAGCAGGTCCCAGCCCACGACGTACGGATCGTCCTGCGTGCCGTGCCCCGGAATCGTGAACCGGTCGTCGGCGCGAATGGCCCCGTCCTGCTCCACGAGCTTGCCGGGACTGATCGTGGCGTCCGCGATCGTCTGGTCGAGGCCCAGTCGCAGTGCCGGTTCGGCATCGGATGCGGAGGCGCTCGTCGTGGCGGCCGGCATTGATGTCGACGCGGAGGCGCCGGCCCCGGACCGGTTCGCCGCGGAGGCCGCGAGCTCGTCCGCCAGCGCCCGCGCCGGGTCCAGGTCCGCCGGCGGAATCGGGCCGGTCGGCGCGGATGGGATGGCGGCCGGCGCTGGCGTCGCCACCGCAGGCGAAGCGGAGGTCGCGT
>JAGQOG010000389.1 GCA_020427695.1 Phycisphaerales bacterium | reverse complement strand
GAGGACAAGAGCACATAGGAGGTATTAGGTGGGGACGGGGGTTTAGGCGTGGGGTGTTGCGGCTTGGAGGAATGAGTTATCAGGTGAGTGCGGGGGCGTCGCGACCGAGCGAAGCCCCTTGCACGAAGGGGGTATCAGGTATCAGCAGGCGGACAGTTGGGATCGGACGGCGCCGGTCGCGAGCGCGGATGCGTGTTTTTGGCGTAGCATCGCGGTCCGTTCAACCGTGACCGCCACCAGAGACGTGATACCCCCACCCCGCGTGCCCGGCGTTCGTGCGTTGCCCAACGCAATGTGAACACGTTCCGTTCCGACGCCGGTCGACTGATACCTGCGCCAAGGCACACGTCACGTCTCCCGCTCCAGCCCGTCCCCAAGCGCACCGTCCTTCACCAGCGCCGCAATCGCGGCCATGTCGGGCGCCGGGGACCGATCGGCCACCAGCCGCGACACCACGCTGCGGATCGTGGCGTGGGCCCGTTCGACGACCGCGCCGCTTTGCAGCGGGCGCTGGTACTCCAGCGCCTCCGCCATCGCCAGGAACTCGATCGCGATCACCTGGCGGCAGAGTTCGGCCGCCTGGCCGAGCTGGAGCGCGGAGGTGGCGCCGAAGGAGTTGTAGTCCTCGATGCCGGCCGAGGTGGTGATGTTGTGCACGCTCGCGGGATGGGCGAGCGTCTGAAGCTCGTTGCAGCATGCCGCGGCCGTGTACTGGGCGATCATCAGGCCGCTGTGGAGTCCGGGCTTGGGACTCAGGTACGCGGTGATCGGGTTCTCGCTGTCGCTCGCGGTGAGCAGCCAGTTCACCCGGCGCTCGGCAATGCCCGCGATGTGACACACGGCGATCTTGGCGGTGTCCATGGGGATCGCGAGCGGCATCCCGTGGAAGTTGCCGCCGGAGAGGATCGCCCGATCGTCCTCGGCACCTTCCGCGAAGACCAGGGGATTGTCGGTGACGCCGCCCAGCTCGAGGGCCACGGCGTTCTCGAGGTAGGCGATGGCGTCGAACGCGGCGCCCAGCACTTGGGGCGCGGCACGCAAGCAGTACGGATCCTGCACGCGGGGGTCGTTCTCCTTGTGGCTGCCGACGATCGTCGAGCCTTCGAGAGCCTGTCGCACCCGCTCCGCCACGCGACGCGGACCCGGCTGGGCGCGGGCGGCGTGAAGCCGGTCGTCGAGGAAGGCATCGGTCGCCCGGCAGGCATCGATCGCCATGGCGGTCGCGACCACCGCGGCGTCCATGGTCCGTCGGAGGTCGTCGAGGACCAGGGCGGCGGCGGCGCACATGAAGTGCGTGCCGTTGATGAGGGCGAGGCCTTCCTTCGCCTCGAGCTGAACGGGGCGCAATCCCGTGACGAGCAGCGCCCGAGCGGTGTGCTCGACCGCGGAGCCGTAGGTGCATCGTCCCTCGCCGATCAGGCTCAGGGCCAAATGGGCCAGTGGCGCCAGATCGCCCGAGGCGCCGACCGACCCGCGGCACGGCACCAGCGGCGTGATGCCCCGGTTCAACAGGTCGACGATCGCCTGCACGGTCTCCACCCGAACGCCCGATCGGCCTCGCGCCAGGCTGGCGGCGAGGATCACCATCATCGCCCGCACGGTCTCGGGCGGAAGTGCGGGACCGACTCCCGCGGCGTGGGAGCGCACGAGGTTTCGCTGAAGGTCACGAAGGCCATCGTCGTCGATGCGGACCCGGGAGAGGGATCCGAAGCCCGTGTTGATGCCGTACATCGTCGCCCCGCCCGCGATCCGCGATTCGACATGGCCCCGCGCCGCTTCGATCCGACGCACCGCCTCGGCGCCGAGGGCAACCGGTCGCCGGCGACGCGCAACGTCGATCACGTCGTCGAGAGCGAGGGTGCCGCCATCGATGGAGAGGGGCCGGGGTTCCATGGAAGCGAGGGTCGGGCCGGGTCGGCCGGTGCGATCCGGCATGATAACGATTCGTTGCGTACGAGTACGACGCCTCAACCTCGGCGATATCGGCGGAGGGACGAAGGGGCGCAAGAAGCGTGGCTCTCGCCTCGGATCCGCAGCCCTCGCTTGCCGTTCGTTTCCTTCCCGGGTACCAATGCGGCCATGCTGAGCGCCCTCTTCCGTTATGCCGTGATCATCGTCGGTCTCGTCGCCGCCGGCGTCATCGGTGGACAGGCTGCCGCGGCCACGTGGTCGGTGCGAGGCATGTCGGCCCCGCTCGTGTTGGCGAGCGAGCGACCCTTCGTCGCCCTGGTGAGCGTGTTCGCCGCCATGGTCGCCATCGGCGTGGTCGGGGGAATCGCGGGACGGTTGAGCAACGCCGCCGTCGGCATGTTCGTTGCGGGCGCGGGCGTGGCGGCGCTGGCGATGCGTACGGGAACGATCATGGATGTCGTGTTCGGAGCCACGGCGCTGAACCGGATCGGCGCCGAGACGATCCTCTGGGGCGCCGTCACGATCGTGATGGCCATGGTGGTGTTCCGCATCGCCGGACCGCTGCAGGACATGCGGCCGGAAGACCCGCGCGGAACGATCGGGCCGTGGCATGGCGCGTTCACCAGACCCGCCTGGGCCGGACTGGTGACGGGCGCCATCGCGATCCTCGCGTGTTGGTTCATGCTGCGCACCGACATGAAGGGCCAAGCGATCGCCGGCGCCGTGCTGGGCGGCATGTTGTGCGGACTGCTCGGACGGCTGTGGCACCCGCACGTTCAGCCCGTTCTCCTTTTCGGTGCGCCCAGCCTGGCGCTGGGAATCGCCCAGTTCGTGGCCACCGGCGCCGTGAAGGGCCCGGCCGATTCCTCCTTCGTGACGGGACAGCTCCCCCGACTGCTCGGCGCGATGCCGCTGGACATCGCGGGGGGCGGCGCCATGGGTGTCGCCATGGGCTTGGGATGGGCGAAGTCCTTCCTGCACGTGGCGGAGCCAGCGACCAGCGAAGGAACGGTGCCGACGAGCGGTTGATCCCGCCTCGGCGGGGGCCTTGCCCTGGGCCCACCGGGCGCCGCAGGTGGCGGAGCGGCGCTCTATACTCGCGGCCATGTCGCTCATCGTCACCGGCACCATCGGCATCGATACGGTCCACACGCCCTCCGCCCGCGCCGAAGGCGTGTTGGGCGGCTCGTGCAGCTACTTCGCCGCCGCGGCGTCGTTCTTCTGTCCTGTTCGGGTCGTGGCGGCTGTCGGGGGCGACTGGCCCAACGAGCATCGGACGACGCTGAGTTCCTTCAAGGACATCTGCCTCGACGGGCTCGAGGTGCGGCCGGCGTCGCGGACGTTCGCGTGGGGCGGCCGCTACCACGAAGACATGAACCGCCGCGAGACGCTCTTCACCGAGCTGGGCGTGCTGGCGGAAGATCCGCCGAAGGTGCCCGAGGCGTACCGGGACAGCGCGTTCGTGTTCCTGGCCAACACGCACCCGGCGGTGCAGCTCGACCTGCTCCAGCAGTTCCCCAACCGTCGCCTGGCGGTCGCGGACACGATGGACCTTTGGATCAACGTGGCCCACGCCGAGCTGATGACCCTCATGCGGAGCGTGGACGGCATCGTGCTCAACGACTCGGAGGCGGAGCAGCTCACGGAGTCGCGCAATGCGATCACCGCCGCGCGAAGGATCCTGGAGGCGGGCCCGTCGTTCGTCGTCGTGAAGAAGGGCGAGCACGGTTCGGTGCTGGTTCACCGGGAGGGCGTGTCGGTGATTCCCGCGTTCCCGGCGGAGGAGCACCAGGTCGTCGATCCGACGGGCGCTGGCGACAGCTTCGCCGGTGGCCTGATGGGCCACATCGCGGAGACGGGCAGCACGGGCTTCGACACCGTTCGGGCCGCGCTGGCCTGGGGCACCGTGGTCGCCAGCTACACCATCGAAGCGCACGGGCTCGACCGGCTCCGCGGAATCACCCGGCGGGACATCGACCAGCGGTTCGGGCACCTGCGCGACGTGGCCCGGGTCGGCTGAGCATTTCGTCGCCCCGATCGCTCCCTCCCGCCGGCGATCGCTCCCAGGGTCTGCATGCGATCGGTCGGCGGCCGACCACCAACGGAAAGGGATCGTGACCCATGCGCATTGGACCGGCAACCGCGGCCCGGGCGAGGCTGGCCGTTCAGATCGGTGCCGTGGTGCTGTCCTTGGCGGCCTTCGGCAAGGAGGCCTCGCGCTTCAGCGAGCTTCCCGGCGCCGACCGGTACCGCGAGGTCGCGGCGTCGCTGGGCCGACTCGCGACCGGGGGCACGGTGACGGACATCGAGTGGATCGGCGACGGAACCGCCGTCGAGTACACGATTGGCGGCGACAGGAAGCGCTGCATCGTGGCGACGGGAGAGATCGACGATGCCCCGGCGGTGGGCGGAGCGAACGCGGTCAAGGCTCCCGACCGACCGATGCCGTTCCGACGCCCGCCGGGACGCGGCCGGCAGGCGGCCGTCGAGCGCTCGCCGGACGGCCGATGGGATGCCGCCTGCGTGGACGACAACGTGGTGCTGCGTCCGGTGGGCGGGGGTGACGAGCGGGTCCTCACGTTCGACGGCAACCGGAAGCTCCGCTTCGGTCGTGCGAGCTGGGTGTACGGCGAGGAGCTGGACCAGACCACCGCCATGTGGTGGTCGCCCGACTCGACGATGCTCGCCTACTACGAGTTCGACGAGCGCGACGTGCCCGACTACTACCTGCTCGACGGGCTGACCGAGCTGCGCACGAAGCCGATGGCCGAGGGCTATCCGAAGCCGGGAGATCCGAACCCGGTGGCGGGCCTGCTGGTCCATGACCTCGAGTCCGGCCAAGCGGTGCGGATCGACGTCGGCCCCGAGCGCGACCAGTACGTCTACAACGTGCGCTGGACGCCCAACGGCGATGGTCTCCTGTTCAGCCGCACGAACCGGCTCCAGAATCGACTCGAGATTCTGGTCGCGGACCCGGCGACGGGACGGAGCCGCGTGGTGCTCACCGAGGAGCAGCCGACGTGGCAGGCGAACCGCCCGGAGATGATCTTCCTGCAGGACGGTCACCGCTTCATCTGGGCCACCGAGCGCACCGGCTGGAAGCAGTTCGAGCTTCGGGACCTCGACGGGAAGGTGCTGGCGCCGCTCACCCGCGGGGAGCGTCCCGTGGAGTCGGTGGTCAGCGTGGACGAGGACGCCGGCGTCGTCTACTACTCCGCCTGGACCGCGGAGAACCCGCTCAGCCTCCAACTCCATCGCGTGAACCTGGACGGCACCGGCGAGCACCGGATGACCCGCGAGAACCTGAACCACGGCGCGTTCTCGATCGCGCCCGGTGGAGTCGGCGTCGTCTGCACGGCGGAAGCCGTCGACGTGCCGCCGCGCACGCTGCTGCTCGACGCGGAGGGCAATCGCGTGGCCACGCTGGCCGAGGCGACCACGGAGCGCATGGAGGAGCTCGGCCTTTCGATGCCGGAGCTGTTCACCTGCAAGGCCGCGGACGGCGAAACGGACCTCTACGGCATCCTCTACAAGCCGAGCGGCTTCGATCCCGAGCGCCGCTACCCGCTCCTGGTGCAGGTGTACGGCGGTCCCGAGGTCCGGACCGTATCGAACCGCTTCACGGGTGCCAGTCCCGCGTGCGAGCTGGGCATGCTCGTGATGCAGGTGGACAACCGGGGCACGCCCGGTCGCGGGAAGGCGTTCGAATCGGCCACGTACCAGAAGCTCGGCGTGGTCGACCTGGACGACCAGGTGGCCGCGGTGCGCCATCTCGCACAGCGGCCCTACGTGGATCCCGAGCGGGTGGGCATCACCGGCGGGAGCTACGGCGGATACATGTCCGCCCTGGCGATGCTGCGCTATCCCGACGTGTTTCGCGCCGCGGTGGCGGTGTCGGCGGTGACCGACTGGCGGAACTACGACACGATCTACACCGAGCGCTACATGCGCCGGCCCGCGGACAACCCCGACGGCTACGACGCGGGCTCGTGCGTCAAGCTCGCCGATCGGCTGGAGGGAGCGCTCCTCCTGATGCACGGGATGGAGGACGACAACGTCCATCCCGCAAACGTCTGGCAACTGGTGCGCGAGCTCCAGCGCCTGGACCGGCCGTTCGAGATGATGTTCTTCCCCACCGCCGGCCACGGCATCTTCGGCCCCGCCGCCCAGTCGGCGAAATGGTGCTTCCTTTGGCGCGAGCTGGTGGGGGAGTGAGACGGGGATGACGGTGGTGTGTGCCACTGACTGCCCCCCGTGTGGGGGGCAGTCAGTGCGTTGGGCGACCGCTGTGGCGAGGGTGCTGGAGTCGGTGGACGCGGCACTGACAGGCTGCGTTCCGCTTCGCTCCACTCCGCCTGTCAGTGGCACCTACTTTGCTCCACTTCGCCTGTCAGTGGCACCTACTTTGTTCCACTTCGCCTGTCAGTGGCACACCGGTTCCGACCCCGACTACCCCCACATCGGGATCGTGTTCCTGCCGGCCCGGTTCGCGTGGCTCTCCGCGATCTGTTCGCCGTAGTCGTCGGCGCCGGCGCCGACCACGTTCTCGCCGAAGAAGTCGGAGATCAGGAACGCGGTGCCGAACGCCGCGACCTCCAGGGTGTGGCCCGTCTCGTGGGCGAGGATGGCGTCGTAGGTCCGGTCGGGCGTGCTGCCATCCACGTAGTCGGGGTTCATGTAGATGAAGTTCCCCATGTCGAAGGCGGTCGGACCGCGCACGAGGCCGCCCATCATCACGATGCTGCCGGTCTTCCAGTCGATCGCGAGCTTGT
>JAGQOG010000388.1 GCA_020427695.1 Phycisphaerales bacterium | reverse complement strand
CGACGTGGTCGCCTCGAACTCGGTGGCACCGACATCGACCGATCCGCTCCAGCCGGCACGGGCCACGCCGTCCGCGCCGCGATCCACCTTCGCCGTGCCTTCGATTCCGATGGTCGCCACGTTCGCCTCACGTGGCGTGGCGCTCGGCGCGGCGAGTGCCAGTTCGGTCAACGACAGCGGTCCGGTCCATTCGACCTGGCGACCGCCGTCGGGGTGGAGCGAGAATCCGAGGTCGCCGTCGGCACCCAAGGACCGCACCTCGAGGATCGGGCTGCTGGTGTTCGCGTCGTCGAAGCGCACGTCCGCGATCGTGGCCTTGCCCTTCCAGGCGCCATCGAGGGTGCCGTCCTCCTTTCCGGATCCGGCCAGGTTTCCGTCGAGCGTGATGCGGGCCGACTCGAAGCGGACCGCCTCCAGGTACTCGGGGATGTACGGCGCATAGGGCGTGGCATCGACATCGACAAGCTTGACGGCGAGGTCGAACTTCCGATCGAAGAGCGCCAGCGTCCCCTCCGACTCGACGCTTCCGCCTCCATCGGGCTCGATGGTGGCGCGGTACGGGATGGCATAGCCCTGCGTGCTGAGGATCGGGCCCGCCTCGGCCGCCTTGACGAGCACCGTCGTCTCCACGGGCCTGGGCGTCGAGCGGTCATGGAGCCGGAGCTGGTGCTCGGACACCGCCGCCCGATCGATCGAGACCGTCCACGCTCCCGCGGCGTCGCGGACCAGGTTGCGCAGAGCGGCGGCAAACTGCTGCACCGGGTACTGGATCGTGCGCGGATCCACCGACTCGTCCGCCTGGGGGGCAGCGTCCGATCCGGTGTCGCGCGGCGCCGGCGACACCAGGATCCGCACGAACGCGAGGGTGCCGTCGGCGTCGCGATCCACGGCCAGCGATCCTCCGGCCTGCTCGTACGAGGCCACCGAAAGCGTGCGGGCCAGGAAGTCGACGGCGGCGTCGGCGAGATGGATCGTGGGCGCCTCGAGCAGGGGCTGGTCCTCGTGCTCCGCCTTGAGCCCGACGATGTCGGCGGAGACCAGCGTCGCCGTCGCCGCCGGCGGCTCGGCGACCGGCGCGAGTTCGTACTCCGCCTCGAACGACAGTCGTCCTTCGACGACGCGCCCGCTGGTGTAGAGCAGTCCATAGGGCATGAAGGGTGCAAGATCGACGTTCCGCGCCACGACCTTGCCCTGCGAGGCGAAGGGCGTGGATTCCACGAAGCCGTCCCACTCCAACTCGGCCCCGTTCCTGGTGCGGGCCCGCAGCGACGCCTTGTTCGGGTTTCCCGGACGCGTGTCGAGGTTCGTGAGGTCGAACGTCAGCCCGGCGAAGTCGAGGCCGAACGGCTCGGGCAGCGACGAATCCCGCACGCTGATCTCGCCGTCGTCGACGTTCATGCCGTCGATCACCACGCGGGGAATCTCCCGCAGGGGCGTGGCGGGCTCCTTCGACGGCTTGACCAGGCGAGCGAGGTTCAGCGTGCCGTCGGCGTTCACCGCCGCGAGCAGGAACGGCTTGGTGACTTGAACCGACTGGAACTGCCAGCTCGTCTGCACCAGGCTCCGCCACGCCTCGAAGTTGCCGTCGAAGGCCCCCAGGGCGGCGACCCGCTCGCCCTGGTCGTCGCGCACCTCGAGTCGCTCGAGCTCGATGCGGAAGGTGAACGGATTGAACGCGGCCCGCTCGAGCGAGATCGATCCGTTGAGACGTTCGCCGATGCGGGGGACGATCACCGCTCGCACCAGCCACGGCACGCCGAAGAACCCGAGTACCGTGTAGAGGGCGACGGCGATCGGGGTGGCGATCAGCAGACGGCGAAGCCAGCGGCGACCCCGGCGCGGAGAGCGCGTGGTGGCGGCAGCGGAAGTGGATCGCGACGGTTCGGGAGTCATGGGATGGTTATAGGGTTGGGTGGACGGGAAGGACGAGTGGGCGTCGCGGAGTTGCCTCAGCGTGCGGCGCAACCGTGCTCATCGGTGCCGAAGAGATTGATCCGGGCCTGATCGACCACCAGCCGAATGCGATCGCCGATCCCCAGGCCGCGTCGGGTCGGAAGCCGCGCCACCAGGTGCGGCCGACCGTCGTAGGTGGCGGCCGGAGCGTCCGTCAGAACGTCCATCCGGTCGCCCAGGATCTCGACGAGACGCACGGTCGTGGTCACCGTCGCCCCGTCGGCGTTCGCTGCCGGCGTTGCCGCAGCGGCTTCGGCGAGATGCTCGGGTCGGATGCCGAGAACGGCCTCGTTCCAGCCGAGCCGCTTGGCGGCCTGAGCGACCGGACCGGCAAGACGCAGTCGCTGGACGGTTCCGTCGGACGCCGGCAGGAGCGCGTCGGTGGTGGTGTCGCGGTGCTCGAGCCCGATGCGCAGCATGTTCATGGGTGGCGATCCGATGAACCCCCCGACGAACCGGTTCACGGGACGCTCGTACAGATCGAGCGGCGCCCCGGACTGCTGGACCGCGCCGCGGTCCATGACGACGACCCGGTCGCCCAGCGTCATGGCCTCCTCCTGGTCGTGCGTGACGTAGAGCGACGTGGTGCGCAAGCGCTGATGCAGCGACCGCAATTCGGCCCGCATGGTGGTTCGCAACCGCGCGTCGAGGTTCGAGAGGGGCTCGTCGAAGAGGAAGGCCGCCGGCTCGCGCACGATCGCCCGGCCGACCGCGACCCGCTGCTGCTGTCCGCCGGAGATCTCGTGCGGTCGCCGTTCGAGGAGCGGAACGAGGCCAAGAAGCGCGGCGGCGGCCCGGACGCGGCGCTCGATCTCGGCCGACGGCACCCGCCTCATGCGCAGGCCGAATCCCATGTTCCGGGCGACGGTCATGTGCGGATACAGGGCGTAGCTCTGAAACACCATCGCGACATCGCGGTCGCGCGGCGACACGTCGTTGACGATGCGATCGCCGATCCGGACCGTGCCCGCATCGATGTCCTCGAGTCCCGCCACGATCCGGAGGGTCGTTGTCTTGCCGCAACCCGACGGACCCACCAGAACCACGAACGAACCGTCATCGACCTGGAGGTCGAGCTCGTGCAGCACCGGGGCGCCGACGCCGTAGGACTTGCTGACGCGTTGAAGCGAGACGCTGGCCATGTTCCAGGTCTCAGCGCGGCCAACGAGCCGCCATCGGCGGGAGGGCCGGAACGGGCGTCGGCTCGGCAAGGTAGAGGAACGCGGTCGAGGCGATGTCGTCCGCCAGCGGCTGGAACGTGCCGTCGGGCCACCATCCGAGCGCCTGGACGGTCGCGCGGATGTCGCGTTCGAAGGCGATCGGGTCCGGGAGATGCCAGCGGTAGAGGCCGTGGGCGGGCGGACGCGGACCGATCGGCGTCGTGGCCTCGTACAGGGCCTGCGGATAGCCGAGATAGGCCGTGGAGTAGGTGCTTGGAAGGGGAGCTCCGCCCGGCGGCACGCGGTTGTGCTCCACGAATCCCCATGCGCCGCCGAAGTAGTCTTCCGTGCCCGTGCCGCAGATTGTCGGCGCATCCTCGGGATCGCCGTCGAGGAAGAACTTCACTTCTCCTTCGCCCCACCACCGCGACGACAGTTGGTTCCACACCAGATAGGTGCCCACGTAGTGCCCGCGTCCCGCCAACGGCTCGAGGATCGTGTGCTCGGGATGGTCGCGGCCGGTCGTCGACCGGCGCCACGCGACATGAAGATGCCCCGTGCCGTCCACCACCTCCTCGAGCGTGTACGTCGCCTGGTAGAAGATCTCCTTGATCGCCTCCGGCCCGTCGTTGTGGATCAGGAGCTGAAGACGGCGCCGGAAGGGCATGGGCCAGTACGAGTTCATCCCGCCGTGCGGATTCACGGCGATCGGGATGGACGCGACCCCTGCGGCGCCATCGATGCCGTTGGCGAAGAAGTCGCCGAGCGGCACCCGGATCGACGGCTCGCGGGCGTCGTCGTAGGTCGCTTCGAGGCGCAGCCATCGGTGGACGCCCGGTGGGACGGTCATCCAAAGGTGTCGCACCACGCCCGGACCCTCGAGATCGGCGAGCGTGAACGAGGCCCCGGGCTCCAGGTTTCGCAGGCACGGCCGCACCTTCCAGCCGCGACCGAGCCGTCGCGCCGCCGGCGTGCAATGGCCATCGTCGCCGGGGTTGGCCTGCGCCCCGCCGGCGACCGCCCCGGTCGGATTCTCGGCGGACACCGAGCGGGTTCGGCGGGCATCGAGGCGGGCGACGGAGTCGAGTCCAAGCGGGCCGGGGGGAACCATGGGGGCCAGCGTACCGCGCGGATCGGCGATGGCACGGTCGGCGGTTGCGCGGTTGTGACGCGGACTCCGGGGCCTCCGCGGTAGGGTGATGTGACGGCGGCCCCGACCGCCGGTTCCGACGCATCGACCCGAAGGAGGATTGTCGTGCCACACCAAACCACCGCCGGCATCGCCCGACTCCCCGTGATCGCGGCCGCTGCGATCGTCCTTGGCGCCCTCGCGTTCGCCGCCCCCGCCCCGCAGCAGCGAGCGGAGATGGCCGTACCCGTTCTTGTGAAGTGGACCGGTGCCCGCAGCGCCATCGAGCAGCCCCGCGTGGAGCGGATTGCCGATCCGGAGCGATGGGTCGCGGTGTGGAAGGAGCACCGGGGGGACGGCATCGAGAAGAACGCGCGGAACTGGCCCGTTTGGCCAGAGGTCGACTTCGAGCGTTGCATGGTTCTGTGCATCTTTGGCGGTCGATCCACCAACACCGACGGATGGAACATCGAATCGGTGGCGGATCGTGGCGCCGACCTGCTGGTGCGCTACGACGCGATGACGTTCCAGACCGCCTCCTTCGGCGGCGAGCCCGACCATGGCGCGTCCACCTCGCCCTACGGCATCTTCGTGCTGCCGCGCAGCGCCAAGCCGATCGTCATGGAGGAGAACGTGCAGGGCCTGATCGGACGTCCGCCGGTCTGGAAGGAGAAGCACCGGTTCCCCGCCCTGTCGCAATGATCGGCGTCGAGAGACGAAGCCCCGCCCCCGGTTCCTTCCCAGGGGCGGGGCAGCGCGTCCCCCGTTCGCGCGTCGATCAGCTCCAATTCCCCAGGAGCAGTCCGAGGTCGCTGCCGTCCACGAACCCGTCGCCGTTGAGGTCGGCCGGGCAGCAGAGATCGCCACCGCATCCGGGCTCGCCGGGGAACTGGCTCCAACTGGCCAGAAGCAGGCCGAGGTCCGCGCCGTTGACGAAGCCGTCCTGGTTGAGATCGCCGAGCACAAGCGGATCGGTGGCCACCACCAGCGTGACGGTCGTATCGCCGTAGACCACGCGGAAGTAGCCGGCGGCGAGTTCGTCGGCGTCGAGGCAGCCCATGAGCCCCGACACCGATCCCGCCGTCAGGACGACGAACGACTGCCCGATCGCCGGCATGAAGTCGCCGAGCAGGCGGATCGAAATCGTTCCGCCGAGCGCGGCGTTCCCGCCGACGGCCAGGGTGTCGAAGTCGATCCCGGGCGTGGATCCGCCGAGCTCGACCTCGAACGTGCCGTTGCCGGTCTGCGTGTAGTTCCCGGCGACGGCGAGCGCTCCCGCCGAGTCGCCCGGCGCCACCGTGCCGCCGTCGTTGGCGACCGTGCTGTTCACCGTGCCGTTGCCGCCGAGGACGCCGCCCTCCAGGACGACGGACCCGCCGCCGATCACTTGGAGGGTGCCGTCGATCCGGCTCAGGCCGCCGCTCTGGTGATAGGTGCCGTTTCGGGTCAGCGTCCGCCCCGCATCGACCAGGACGGCGCCCGTGTTGTCGAACGCGCCGGGGTGGATGGTCATCGCGCCGGCGCCGGTCACCTGCAGCGTTCCCTCGTTGAGGAAGTCGTTGGAGACGTCGATGGAGATGCCACCGGACTGGTCGGCGATCAGCGTTCCGCTGTTCGTGAGGTCGAAGTTGAGGTTGAGGCCGAATTGCCCGGTGCCACGAATGGTGTGATCGGGTCCGTTGACCAGCCGCCGCACGCCGCCCGTGCCGTAGAACCGGTTCTGGACGTTGTCGGACATCTCGATCGCGCCGTTGCCGCCGATCGTGACGGTGGGGGCATTGATGAAGACGTCGGTGGGGTTCCCCGCCGACTGCATGGCCCAGGTTCCGTTGTTCGTCACGTCGCCGTTGAGGTAGACGTCCGCGTTGTCCGGCTGCCGGATCTTGCCGTTGTTTGCCACACCGATCAGTCCCGATGCGTTCGTGGTGAGCTGGATGACCCCGTCGTCCTCGGTCTCGAAGGGTCCGTCCGCGATGTTCGCACCCTGGAGGCTCACCACGCCGCTGCCGGTTGCGCGAATGACGCCGGCGGCGTTGTCGAAGTTCGAGTTGAGGATGACGAGTGTGCCGTTGCCGGAGGCCTGGAGCGTGCCTGCGTTGACGTTGCCGGCGTCGGTCAGGTCGAGCACGATCGGCGTCGGCTGGTCGGCATCGATCAGTCCGTCGTTGGTCAGGTTGAGGTTGAGGTTGAGCCCGATCTGGCCGGAGCCGCGGATCGTGTGCTCGGACCCGTTGACGAGCCGCCGGAGGCCGCCGGTGCCGTAGAACCGGTTCTGGCTGTTGTCCGACATCTCGACGACGCCGTTGCCGCCGATCGTCACGGTGTCGGCGTTGATGTACACGTCGGTGAGGTTGCCGGCGGACTGCATCGACCAGAGGCCGTCGTTGGTGAGGTCGGCGTTCAAGTAGACGTCGGCGTTGTCGGGCTGCTGGAGGAGCCCGAGGATCTGAACGCCCGCGAGGCCGGAGGCGTTGCTGGTGAGTTGGATCGCACCGCTGTCGGCGGTCTCGAAGGGCCCGCCGTTGATGTTCGCGCCCTCGAGCCGAACCACGCCGTCGTCGATGGCACGAATGACGCCCGTCGAGTTGTCGAACGCGCTGTTCAGGATCCGCAGCGTTCCCCCGGAGGAGGCTTGGAGCACGCCGGCATTGACGTTGCCGAGATCGGACAGGTCCAGGGTGATCCCGTTCGGCTGGTCGGCGTCGACGAGTCCGTCGTTGGTGAGGTTGAGGTTGAGGTTGAGCCCGATCTGGCCGGTGCCGCGGATCGTGTGCTCGGATCCGTTGACCAGCCGCCGGAGGCCGCCGGTGCCGTAGAACCGGTTCTGGATGTTGTCGGACATCTCGATGACGCCGCTGCCGCCGATCGTCACGGTGGCGGCGTTGACGAGCACGTCGGTGAGGTTGCCGGCGGACTGCATCGACCAGAGGCCGTCGTTGGTGACGTCGCCGTTGAGGTAGACGTCGGCGTTGTCGGGCTGCTGGAGGAGTCCGATGTTCTGGATGCCGGCGAGGCCGGAGGCGTTCGGCGTCAACCGGATCGCGCCGTTGCCCGAGGTCTCGAAGGTGCCGCCGTTGATCGAGGCGCCTTCGAGGCCGACCGCGCCGTCGTCGATGGCGCGAAGCGTGCCCCCGGTGTTGTCGAACGCCGTGTTCAGGATCGTGAGCGTCCCGGTGGACGACGCCTGGAGCGTTCCCGTGTTGAAGTTGCCGGCATCGGTCAGATCGAGTCGAAGCTCGGGGGACTGGTTGCCGTCGATCAAGCCTTCGTTGGTCAGATTCAGATTCAGGTTGAGCCCGATCTGGCCCGAGCCGCGGATGGTGTGACCAGGTCCGTTCACAAGCCGCCGCAGGCCGCCGGAGCCGTAGATGCGGTTCTGCTGGTTCGTGGACATCTCCAGGACGCCGGATCCGCCGATGGTCAACTCGGGCACGCTCACGAACACGTCGGTAAGGTTCCCGGCCGACTGCATGAGCCACGTCCCGTTGTTGACGACGGAGAACGGACTGAAGTCGGCGTTGTCGGGTTGGACGAAGGTGTCGCCCGAGCCGATCGTCAGGCTGTCCACCGTCACCGGGAAGGTGTTCAGGGTCACCGTGTACGGCGTGCGCGGCGGACCGTCGATGGTCACGGCGTACGTGTCCGCTCCGTTGGCGGGAACGGCGGCGGGGTTCCAGTTGGCGGGAACGTTCCAGTTCCCGACCTGCGGTCCCACCCATGTGCTCACGATCGAGACAGCGAAGGCAGGCTGGGCAAGGACGAGGATTGCCGACGAAAGTGCGAGGCGCTTCTGGTTCATGAGATCTTCACTTCTCCTCCGGACGACTCTTCCCGTCCGAAAACTGACGCTGTTCCGTTCTCGGAGACCGCTCGGGATCCCCTCTCCGTCGACACCTAGGCATCGGACGGCACCGGTCTGACAGATTCCGGCCGATCGACGGGCGGGCACAGTGGAATTCGTGGGGTAGACTCGACCTCGTGCTGTCAAGGACGACTCAAGCAACGCTGCTGGCTCGACTTGCCGACCGGGACGATGGGACGGCGTGGAACGAGTTCTGCGATCGATACGGAGAACTCATCCGCGGCTTCGCCCGTCGGCGCGGCGTCCAGGACCACGACTGCGACGACATCGTCCAGGAGGTCCTGATCGCGCTCGCCTCGGCGATGCCGCAGTTTCGGTACGACCCGGAGAAGGGCCGCTTCCGCGCCTATCTCAAGACCGCCACGATTCGCGCCGTCTGCAAGAAGTCGTTTCAGAGGAACCGGCCCGTCTCGCTAGAGGAGATGGAGGACGCGGTCGCGTCGGACAGCGTGTCGGAGTCGGTGGACGGCCACTGGGAGGCGGAATGGCGCCAATATCACCTGAGGCTGGCCATGCGCACGATCGAGGCGGAGTTCAATGCCGCCGACCGGAGTGCGTTTCAGCTCTATGCCGTCG